>CAZNGD010000191.1:0-4548 GCA_964572295.1 uncultured Verrucomicrobiota bacterium | reverse complement strand
TCGCGGAGTGACTGGAGTTCAGACGTGTGCTCTTCCGATCTCCGCCGGGATTTCCAGCAGGCGGTATAAAAAGCCCGAATAGAAATCCACGTTGGCGCTGACGCCCTTGTACATCTTGCGCTGGGTGCTGATGATTTCCGGGGCCAGCCGTTCCACCCGGCGATACAAATCCATTTCTGCGGCGAGGCCTTTTTCCGCCGCCAGTTTTTCCACCTGGCCGCGCAAAATGATGCTGCGCGGGTCGGAGGTGGAATAGACGGCATGGCCGATGCCATAAATCAGACCCGCGCGGTCGAAGGCCTCTTTTTTCAGCAGGCGGCGCAGGTAGTCGCTGATCTGGTCGTCATTGGTCCAGTCCTTGACCTCCCGCTTCATGTCCTCGACCATGGCCACCACTTTGGCGTTGGCCCCGCCATGGCGCGGCCCCTTCAGCGACCCCATCGCCGCCGCGATGGTGGAATAGGTATCCGTGAGGCTCGACGTGACCACGTGCGTGGTGAACGATGAATTGTTGCCCCCGCCATGCTCCGCATGCAGCACCAGCGCCAAATCCAGCAACTGGGCTTCCAGCGGCGTGAAGGCGCTATCGTTGCGCAGCATGTGCAAAAAGTTGGCGGCGGTGGACAGTTCCGGGCGCGGCGCATGAATGACCAGACTGCCCTTGCCGTAGAAGTAGGTGTAGGCCTGATAGCTATAGGCCGCCAGCAACGGAAACACCGCAATCAACTGCAAGCATTGCCGCAGCACATTGGTCAGCGAGACATCCTCCGCCTGATCGTCGAGGATGTACATGGCCAGAATGCTCTGGGCCATGGCATTCATCACGTCGCGGCTGGACAGTTTCAGCAGCGAATCATGGACAAAGCTATCCGGCAATCCCCGCCAGGAACCGAGCAAATCGCAAAAGCCCTTCAGCTCTGCGCGGTTCGGCAGCTCGCCCGCCAGCAGCAGATAGGTGGTCTCCTCAAATCCGGGACGGCCATCCGCGAGAAAGCCGGCCACCAGATCATCAATATCAATGCCGCGATAAATCAGATGGCCCGGCCCGGTTTCATCGCCTTCGGGGTGCGCCTGCACGTCGCCGATTTGCGTCAATCCCGCGCGCACGCCCTTGCCGTTGATGTCGCGCAAGCCGCGCTTGACGTCATACTGCACATACAGCGTGGAATCCACCTGGCAACTGGCCGCGGCCATGGCGCTCAGGCGTTCAATCCATTGGGTTTCATTCGATTTCATTTCTTGTCCTTTCTGCCGACGCCCCACCCTCGCGCGGCAAGTGCGTCCCCGTGGTGGTCCGGTTGCACCCGGACCGGGGAAGCGCTCCCTGTCAAATCTATGAAACTGGACAGGATACCGCTTCCGCCCGGAAATCAAAGTCAATAAAACGGCTATTTTGGTTTTTGCGGACGATGCGCGCCGGGGGCGGGTCGCCGCCGATGGCGCCTCGGGGAAAACGCTCGTGCCGCGCTGGGGAGCGTGATAGGAATGGGCCATGTATTTGCGCAAAGTCATCTCGGGTGGCCAGACGGGGGCCGATCAAGGCGCGTTGAGCGCGTGTCGGCGGCTGGGCGTGTCGTACGGCGGTTGGGTGCCCAAGGGCCGCCGCACGGAAAAGGGCCGCGTGCCGGCCCACTACCGAATGCGCCAGCATTGGTCGCGGCATTATCCGCCGCGCACCGAAAAAAACATCGTGGATTCCGACGGCACGATCATCTTCACATTTGGCGCGTTGGATGGCGGTTCGCTGTTGACCCGGCGGTTGGCCCGGCAGCATCGCCGCCCCTGCCTGCATGTGGATTTGTTGAGTTCCCGGCCCGACCCGGCAGGCCAGATCGCCCGCTGGATCCGCCGGCGGCTGCCGCGCGGCGGCGTGCTCAATGTGGCGGGCTCGCGCCGCAGCAAAGCGCCCGGCATCCATTTGGCCGTTCGCCGCACCATGACCGCCGTGCTGCGGCGGCTGGCGGCGGAGTCCGCGTGAATCCGCCCCGGTCACCTCGCGCCTTGACACCCCCCCCACCCCGCGCTTTACATTCGCCGTCATGAGCGATACCCCCATCTTATCCATTGGCGCGCCGGGGCTGGATGTGGCCCAACTGGTGGCCAACCTCCAAGCCACCGTCGAACGCAAAGCGCGCGAAGGCGTCTATGCCGATGCCCGCGTGGCCCGCGCCGAAAAAACCAACCTGATTCACCTGCGCGGCACGGATGACTTCATCACGTTTTATTTGGCCAGCCTGCGCGAGGCCGTGTTCGTGGATATTGCCGACTTTGAAATCCGCGACCGGCGGCGCGTGTTCGGGCGGTTGCTGGTGGCCTTCAAGACGGTGGTGTGGAAGTTGCTGAAGTTTTACACCTACCGGCTCTGGTCGCAACAAAACCAAATCAACGGGCTGATCATCACCGCGCTGGAAGGAATGGAAGAACAAAGCGCCAGCCGCGTGGCCGCGCTGGAGAAACGCCTCGCGGAACTGGAAAAGGCGGGCCATGGCCGCTCCTGATCGCTTGGCGTTTGTGTGCCCGCGCCTGGCGGGGTCCGGCGCCGTCGGCGGCGCGGAAACGCTGTTGAAAAATCTGGCCACCCATGCCGCCGCGCGCGGCGTGGCGGTGGACTTTCTGACCACCTGTGCCCAAAGCCATTTCACCTGGGAAAACACCTTGCCGCCCGGCGTGGAACACCTGGACGGCATGGATGTGCATTTTTTTCCGGTGGATGAACGCGACCCCGGCCAGTTTCTGCAAATCCAGCAGCAGATGGATCGCGGCCGGGCGGTGTCCGAGGCGGACGAGTTGTTATGGTTGAAAAACGGCGTCAATTCGTCCGCGCTCATGCGGCATCTGGACCGGCACGCGGCGAGCTACCGCGCGATTTTGCTGGGGCCGTACTTGTTCGGTTTGACGTGGTTTGCCGCGCTGGCGCATCCGACGCGCGCGCTGCTGGTGCCCTGTCTGCACGATGAGCCCTTTGCCAAACTCGCCTGCATGCGGCGTTTGTTCGCGGAGACCGCGGGCAGCCTGTTCAACTCGCAGGCCGAACGCGAGCTGGCGGGCGAGTTGTTCCACTATCCCGATGCCAAGGCCCGCATCGTGGGCATGGGTCTGGACCCTTTTACGGCGGACGCGACCGCCTTCGCCAAACGCCGCAAAATCACCGCGCCCTACGTCCTCTATTCAGGACGGCGCGAACCCCTCAAGGGGACCCCGTTGCTCTGCGATTATCTGCATGCCTTCCGGCAACGCACCGGGCGCGACGTGAAGTTGGTCCTCACCGGCTCCGGCGATATTGACGCGCCGGCCGAACTGTGGCCGCACCTGTTCGATGCGGGATTCGTCAGCGAACAAGAAAAACACGAGGCCATGGCCGGGGCCGTCGCGTTTGTGCAGCCGTCGGTGAATGAAAGTTTTGGCATCGTGCTGTTGGAGGCTTTTTTGGCCGGCACGCCGGGGCTGGTTCACGCCCGCAGCCGGGTGCTGGTGAGTCAATGCCGCGCCGCCAATGCCGGCCTGTGGTTCCGGCACTATCCCGATTTTGAAGCGCAACTGGCCTATCTGCTCGATCACCCGGCGGAGCGCGCCGCGCTGGGCCGCCATGGCCGGGAGTATGTCGCGCGGGAATACGCGTGGCCGGTCATCGAAGACAAGTTTTTCGCCGCGCTCGAGGCGCTGTTGCCGCGTTGATTCCCCCCCCCCCGGCGGCGCGATCAGCGCAGAATCATTTGGTCGGTCCCCGCCAGAAAACGGCCGTTGGTCAGCGGGAAGTTGGCGGGCACCTTGCCGGCCGAAAAGATTTGATACCACGAATATTCCGGCGCGGTGCGATCGGAGAGCCCGCGCACCCACGGCTTGTCGCGCGTGACCGTCGTAAAATAGGCCATGGCCAGCGGCTGGTGCTGGTTGTGGATTTCGTAAAATCCATCCAAAGTCCGCGGCAGCAAAACGGAGGTGCGATTGCCATACCACGCCGTGGCCCACGGGATGTCGGTGGTCAGACATTCGTCCGGTTCCAACATGGCGACCGTCAGGCCGATATAGCGGTGGAAATACGGCGGATAAGGCAGCCCGGTGCGCGGCGGCAGCACTTGCAGCAATAACGGAAACGCGCTGAGGAACATCACCAGCGTCAACACCCCGGCCGGCAGAAAACGCAGTTCAAATTGCCGCCGGTCCAGCAGGACCAGCAGGAAGGCCCAGCCGAACACCATGATCAACGGCCAATAGAACAGCATGGCGCGCAGACTCTTCGCGCCGAACGCGGCGGCCGCCAGAATGGTCAGCGCCATCGCCGGCAGCAGGCACCAGCGCAACGTGCGGGTGGCCGGGCGCACAAAACGGTGGAAATACATCGCGCCAAACAGCGCCAGCAAAATGCCAACTCCGGCCAGGCCGACCCCCTGGGTGACGAACTCGCGCAAGTTGGCCATGACCTTCAATTGGACGGCATAGACGGCGGTCAGGGCATCCGGCATGGTGGGGGAGATGCTGCGCATCAGCGCATCCGCCGGGAACAAATAGGAATCGCTCAGCAAATCATGCAGAGATCGGAAGAGCGTC
>CAZNGD010000190.1:0-4555 GCA_964572295.1 uncultured Verrucomicrobiota bacterium | reverse complement strand
CCACGACAGCCACCTTGGCAAGGTGGCGCTCTACCACTGAGCTACGCTCGCCCTTCTATTCAGGACGCTGGACAATGTAGCATACGACGGTTGGCTTGCAACCATTTTTTCAGGCCGCGCGGGGTGGTGTTCACTCGCCGGCGGGAGCTGGCGCAGGGGGATTGGCGCGCGGCTTATGGTCATGGGCCGGGGGGGCGGTTGGCGGGCGCGCGGGCTGCTCTTGGGCGGCGGGGGGAGCGTTGTGACGCGACGGCGGATTGTGCGGCGGGGCGCTGGGGGCCATCCAACGGCCGAGCAATTCCTTGCGCGCGGGGTCCATGCTGCCGGCAAACTTGAGATAAATGAGGGCTTCGTTGAAACCGTTGCGGTGACGCAAGCGCGTGGCGTATTTGCTCTGGCCCGATGATTTGCGCATTTGCACCTGGATTCCCAGAATGCGTTCGACATCGTACACGACGGCTTTGGGGATTTGCGTCAGATTGGCTTTGTCGCGCAGGACGGTATTGACCGCTTGCAACGTGGCCTCGAATTCGGGCAGATCCTCGGCGGTATTGGCGGCGGCCAAGCCTTCCAGAAACGGACCAAACAACAGGGCGTGCTGCAGCGCGGGCATCGGCTTGAGCCCGGCTTGTTTCCAGACATCGAACTGGCGCAGCGCTTTTTTAATCCACTGCATGGCCTGCTGCCGGTCGGGCCCCTGCAGCCATTGGGCATAGGTGGGATATATGGTCTGGAACAACCCCTTGCGCCATGCGCGCTCAAAGGCTTTCAACGCGCAACCGCAATTCAGGATTTTCAGGATTTCTTCGTGCAGGCGCTCCCGCGAGGAATACTTGAGTTCGCCGGCCATCTCCATGATGGCATCGCGGGCTTGGCGCTCGATTTCAAAATCCAGTTGGGCGGCGATGCGCACGGCACGCACCATGCGGACGGGGTCTTCGTGGAAGCGGACGGCCGGGTCGCCAATCACCCGCACCACGCGGCGCTGGAGGTCCTCCAACCCGCCGACGTAGTCAATGATGGCGCTATCGGCGATGTTGTAAAACAGGCCGTTGATGGTGAAGTCGCGGCGGCGGGCATCTTCGGCGGGCGAGCCGTAGACGTTGTCGCGGACAATGACGCCATCGCGCGTGGCGAAGATGGGGTCCGGCACATCCTGGCGGCGGCGCGTGGGCAACGGCACGCCTTCGGCCTCCGGCGGCGGGTTATCGAGCAGCGCGCGGAAGGTGGCGGTTTCGATGATGACATCGCGGAAGAACACATGGGCCAGCTTGAAACGGCGGCCAATAATCCGACAGTTGCGGAATAATTTTTTGACCTCTTCGGGGCGGGCATCGGTGGCGATGTCAAAATCCTTGGGCTTGCGTTTCAGCAGCAGATCGCGCACGCCGCCGCCGCACAAGTAGGCCTTGTAGCCGGTCTCATCGAGGCGGGTCAGCACCCGCAGGGCCTCCCAGGCAATATCTTCCTGTTTGAGGCCGTGCTGGTTGGCGGTTAGGATGACCGGGCCGTCCTTCATGCGTCTTTGCCGCAGCATTTCTTGTATTTTTTGCCGCTGCCGCAGGGGCACGGATCGTTACGGCCCACCTTGGGCGCATCGCGGCGGGACGGTTGCGCGTGGGCCGCCGCCAGCGCGGCATTCATCGCGGATTCCGCGCCGGGGTCGGCGGCGCCGCGCGCGGCGGAGGCCGCGGGCCGGCCGCCAGCCAGCGGCGCCATCTCCGCGTGTTGCGCCTGCGCCATGCGGTGCAGGTCGCCGAGGAATGACTGGTAGGCGCGCGGCGACGTGGTGGCGCGGAATATGCGGCTGGCAATCTCGTTCTTGATGCGGTCCATCAGGTCGGCAAACAAGGTATAGGCCTCGTTTTTATATTCCACCAGCGGATCGCGCTGACCGTAGGCGCGCAGGCCCACGCCTTGGCGCAGGGTGTCCATGTTACGCAGATATTCCTGCCATTGCGTATCCACGGCGTTGAGCATGATGAAGCGTTCAAGGGAGTTGATTTGCGCCGGGTCTTCCAGCAGGCATTTTTCGGCATAGGCCTTGCCCACGCGCCCGAACACGGCGCGCGCGGTGCCTTCGGCATCCACCATGCTGCGCCCGCGTTTGCCGTCCTTGCGCACGGCCTGATCGGGATGGAAGCCAATGGGAAAGAGGCTGTTGACCCACGTGGCCAGCGCGGCGAGGCTTTCGTCGTCATCGCCCAGGTCATCCAAGCGGGCATAGATCACATCCTGCACGACATCGAGCAAATGGTCGCGCACCTGCTCTGCGGCGACGATCTGGCTGCGGAAGCCATAGATGATTTCGCGCTGCCTGTTCATCACGTCGTCATATTCCAGTGTGCGCTTGCGGATGGCGAAGTTCTGCTGTTCCACGCGCCGCTGGGCGGTCTCGATGGAGCGATTCAGCCAGCGGTGTTCGAGAACCTCGCCCTCCTGAATGCCGAGTTTTTCCATGATGCCGGAAATGCGGTCGGAGCCGAAGAGGCGCATCAGATCGTCTTCCAACGAGACAAAGAAGCGCGACATGCCCGGATCGCCTTGGCGCGCGCAACGCCCGCGGAGCTGGCGGTCAATACGCCGCGACTCGTGCCGTTCGCTGCCGATGACGAACAGCCCGCAGGGGCGTTCTTCGATCAACTGGCGCAGGGTTTGCTTGCCGTCCACCTTGTCCGAGAGCCGTGTGGGGCCGGTCACCAGTTCCTTATCCGTCCAAATGACGCCGGGGCCCAGTTTGATGTCGGTGCCGCGGCCGGCCATGTTGGTGGCGATGGTGATGGCGCCCGGCTGACCGGCGGCGGCCACGATTTCGGCTTCGCGCTGGTGGTTTTTGGCATTCAGCACGTTGTGGGGAATGTTCACGCGCCGCAGCATCCGGCTGAGGATTTCGGACATGTCCACGGAAATGGTGCCCACCAGCACGGGTTGCTGGCGTTGATAGCAGGCGGAAATCTCGGCAATGATGGCGTTGAACTTTTCGCGCTGCGTCTTGTAAATCTGATCGTTGCCATCCACCCGCCGCACGGGCCGGTTGGTGGGAATGACCACGACATCCATCTTGTAGATGGACTGAAACTCATCGGCCTCGGTTTCGGCGGTGCCGGTCATGCCGGAGAGCTTTTTATAGAGGCGGAAATAGTTTTGGATGGTGATGGTGGCGAGCGTTTGGGTTTCGCGTTCGATGCGCACGCCCTCCTTGGCCTCGATGGCCTGGTGCAGGCCGTCGCTCCAGCGCCGCCCGGGCATCAGGCGGCCGGTGTACTCATCCACAATCACCACCTGATTGTCCTGAATGACGTACTGCACATCGCGCTCGTAGACGCTATATGCCCGGATCAGTTGGTCCACGGCGTGGATGCGCTCGCTCTTGTCGGCAAACTGGCTTTGCAGTTCCTGGCGGCGCTCGAACTTCTGCTGATCGGTCAGCGTGGTGTCGCCATCCAACTCGGCCAGGGCGGACACCAAATCGGGCACGACATAATAATCCGGGTCCGCCGGATTCATCGCATTGCAGCCCTGGTCGGTCAGGCTCGCATCGTTGCTTTTTTCGTCAATGACGAAGAACAACTCCTCGCGCAGCGCGCGGGCCATTTCCTTATTCATGTCCACCAGCATCATGCCCTGCACTTTTTCGAGCAGGCGGCGGCCGGAGGGCTCCTCCAACAGATGCAGCAACTGCTTGTTTTTGGGCATGCCCTGGCTGACCTGATAGAGCTTGCGCATGGCGGTGTCGTCATCCCCCTGGTCCATGGCGGCCTTGGCCTGGGCCATGAGGCGGGTGCACAGGTCGCGCTGCTTGCGCACCATGCGTTCGACGGCCGGCTGGACAAGCTGGTATTGCTCGGTGGAGTACGGCGCGGGCCCGGAAATAATCAGCGGCGTGCGGGCCTCGTCAATCAGGATCGAGTCCACTTCATCCACGATGGCGTAATTCCAGCCGCGCTGCACCATTTCCGGCGGGCTGTAGGCCATGCCCATGTCGCGCAGATAATCGAAGCCGAATTCGGAATTGGTGCCGTAGGTGATGTCGCACGCATACTGCGCGCGGCGTTCTTCCGGGCGCATCTGGTTTTGAATGCACCCCACCGTCAGCCCCAAATACTGATAGACCGTCCCCATCCACGTGGCATCGCGCCGCGCGAGATAATCGTTGACCGTCACCACATGAATGCCCCGGCCCGTCAGCGCATTGAGATACACCGGCAGCGTGGCCACCAATGTTTTGCCTTCGCCGGTGGCCATTTCCGCAATTTTGCCCTGGTGCAGCACCATGCCGCCGATCAACTGCGTATCGAACGGCACCATGTCCCACGTTTGCACATGGCCGCACACCTCGACCGCCGTGCCGCACAGTCGGCGGCAGGCATTCTTCACCACCGCAAACGCCTCGCACATCAAATCATCCAGCGTCTCCCCCTTGGCCAACCGTTCGCGAAACTCCCCCGTCTTGGCTTGCACCTGCGCCGCCGTCAGCGACTGCAACTCCGCTTCCAGCTCATTGATGCGCTTGACCAGCGGCCGCAACTTGCGCACATCGCGCTCGTTTTGGGTC
>CAZNGD010000189.1:0-4556 GCA_964572295.1 uncultured Verrucomicrobiota bacterium | reverse complement strand
TTCCGATCTGAGTTCTCCAACAGCGGCTCCAAGGCGTTGGCCATGGCGATGGGTTGCGCGTAGCTCTGGATGAACTCGGGGCACAGCAGGCGCCCGGCGATCAGATTGACCATGCCCAGCCAATCAACGGTCACCAAGTGCTGGCCGAACAGATAGGTCAACGGATTGGTGCGATAGACCACGATCATCGGGCATTTGAGCAGGGCGGTTTCAATGGTGGCGGTGCCGGAACACACCATGGCGACGCGCGCCTGGCGGACCACATCGCGCACCTGTCCCACGACAACGCCAAAAACTTGTTGCACGTCCGGCGGCAGTTCATCAATTTGGGCTTGGATCAACGCGGCAATTTCGTCGTTGGTGGCGGCGACCAGATACACGGTGTCGGGATGGCGGCGGCGCAGCTCGCGGGCGGCGGCGAGCATCGGCGGGAGGACGCGTTTGATTTCGAGGCGCCGACTTCCGGGGAGCAGGGCGACGCGGTTTTGGCCACTGGGCCACGGCAAGGGGGCGGAGGGTGTCGCCAGGGTGCGCTGGACGGATTCAACCAAGGGGTGCCCCACAAACTCCGTGCGCAGGCCCGAGCCCTTGAAGATGCCCACTTCAAACGGGAAAATCACCATCAGCAGGTTGAGGATTTGCGCCATTTTGGGGATGCGCCCCGGTCGCCATGCCCAGACTTGCGGGCTGATATAATAGAACACCGGAATGCCCATTTTGTGGGCTTGTTCGGCGACTTTCAGATTGAAGCCGGGATAGTCCACCAGCAGCACGGCATCGGGTTTTTCCGTGCGCAGGCGCTGGATGACCTGCTTGAACACGCGCCGGAAAAACGGATAGCGCACCAAGACTTCCCAGAAGCCAACGACGGCCATTTGGTCGAGGTCCAGCCACGTGGTGACCCCTTCGGCGCGGAGCGCCGCGCCGCCGATGCCGGACCATTCGACATCGGTGCGCACTTTTTTCAAGTCGCGGACAAGGCGGGCGGCGTGTTGGTCGCCCGATACTTCGCCGGCTATGATCAACACGCGCTTCATCAAGTGGGCCCTTGGCGGATGCTCTGACAAATGGCGACGGCGAGTTGCAGGGCCTCGGCGCCGTGCGCGCCGCTGACCAGCGGATTGGCGCGGTTGCGGATGCAGTCCACAAAGGACCGCAATTCCAGCGCCAGTGGCTCGCCTTTGTGGATGGGGATTTGTTCCTGCGAAATCCCCAGCAGCTTTTTGCGCAGGATTTTGCCGGTCTGTTCCTGATAGTCGAGCGAGACGTAGGCATCATCCATAAACAGGCGGATTTTACGCTGTTTTTCGGTGCTGATCCGGCTGGCGGTGATGTTGGCGACGCAGCCGTTTTCAAAGCGCAGGCGGACGTTGGCGATGTCCTCGCTTTTGCTCAGGACCGGCGCGCCAACGGCGCGAATGTCCACCACCTTGGATTGCACCAGGTGCAAAATGATTTCCAGGTCGTGAATCATCAGATCCAGCACCACGCTGACTTCCGTGCCGCGCGGCAGCAGACCGAAGCGCGGCGGCGGATAGGGCGCGATGCGCAGGGCTTCAATGTAATGGGCCTTCTGCCTGGCCGGATTGACGGCGGCGAGCACCGGATTGAAGCGCTCAACATGGCCCACTTGCAGAATGACGTTGTGCGTTTGGGCGAGCGCCACCAGCTCTTCGGCTTCGGCGGTGCTGGCGGCAATGGGTTTCTCCACCAGCACATGGCGGCCTTGCGCGATGATCTGCCCGGCCACCTTCCGATGCTGGTCCGTCGGCACCACCACGTTCAGGGCATCGGCCTGCGCGGTCAATTCGGCGATGCTGTCGAAGGCGCGGGTGTGATAGCGCGTGGCGATTTCCTGGGCGCGCTTGCGGTCCGCGTCATAGACCCCCACCAAGTCCACATCGGGCATTTCGGAATAAATGCGGGCGTGCCACTGGCCCAGGCTGCCGACGCCAACCACGCCGGTTTTGATTTTGGTGGATTCCGTTGACATGGCGACCTCGTGCGTTAGGGGACAATACGATCCAAAGCAAAAGCCGTGAAGGCCAGGCCGAGCCGATTGGCTTCGGCCACCAGCTTTTCCCGTTCCAACAAGATGGTGCGGCCTGCTTCCACCGCCAGGCAGGAGATGCGGGCCTTGCGCAAGTTTTTGAAGGTGCGGGTGCCGATGATGGGAATATCGAAGCGCATATCGTGGCCCAGTTTGGCCACCTTGACGACCACTCCCCCCGCCCCGCCGAGGCGGCCGGCGCGCAGGATGGTTTCATCGGTGCCCTCGAAGCCTTCCACGGCCAAAACGGTGCCTTCCTTGACGACTACCGTTTGGCCGATTTCCAAACCGCTGGTGGTCTTGGCGACGCGCGCGCCCAGGACGATATCCGCCTGTTCGCGTTCATCCGGCGCGCGCTGGCTCAAGAGGCCGACGGCGGGCATCTCGGTTTCCATAAACCGATAGGCCGGCAGCAGGGTGACGCCAATGGCTTGCAGTTCGTTGCCAATCGCGCCAAAGATGGTGTGGGCGTTGCGCGTTTTCAGGGTTTTGAGCACGGCCAAAGCGTGGGCATCCAGCCGGAGGGTGAACAGTCGCGTGGGCATGATTTGGCCGGCCATCACCATGTTGGTGATGCCGCGGGCTTGAATGGCCTGCAGCAGCTCCCCCAAACAGCCCAGCCGCACCCAGACCACTTCATCGGCATCACGGGCGATGGCGCGTTCGGTTTCGCCCTTGAACGCGAACGCCACCACGCGCTGGACTCCCTGGGCATGGGCGGAGCGGGCCAGTTGGCGGGGATAGGAACCGCGCCCGGCAATCACGCCCAATGTGGCGGGCAGTTCGTCTGGATGCAACTGATTCATGGGAGTCATCATAACGAGGGATGATGGCGCGTCCAGCCTCTCTTTGCCCAGCCACACCCCGCCAACACCAGCAGCCCCCACAACACCTCGCGGGCCAGCGGCCACAGATTGGCCCCATGCCACACATCCGCCAGCGCGGTTTTCTGCCACGCGGGCAGCCAGCCGAATGGCGAGCCCGCCGGCTGGAAGGAGAACGGCGCCCACAGCGGGAAGCCGTAGGGCGCAAGGTGGTCGGCGGTCACCCAATCAATCAGCAAATGACTGCCCAGCAGCGCCAGCAGCAGCCACAGCGCCCGCCGTCCGAACGATGCCGGTCGCCACGCGCGCCCCACCAGCCAGAGCCCCAGCGCAACCAGCACAATCCACGCCAGGCTATGCGTCATGTACTGATGCGTGGTGTTCAGATGGCCGCGCCACAGGCCGGACACATAATCCACATCCGGCAGACACGCCACCACGCCGCCCGCGCCCCACACCAGCCAGCGGCGACCGCGCGCCGCAAAAGGCGGGAGCATTTCCTCTCCCGCCAGCAACATGGTCAGCCCTACGCCAGCCAATCCATGAAAAACCGGAGAGGCCACGCCTGCTCACCCTGCGACTATTTATTCAGCGCGTGCCGTACCGCAAACGCCAAGTCCTGCCCGCGCAAATCCCGCGCGATGATCACGCCATTGGCATCCAGCAGATAGCTGGTTGTTTGGCCGAAAATCCCCAGCGGGCGCGTGATGCTCGGCGCGCCAGCCACCACGGACCACGGCAAACCCACCGCCTCCAGCCCCACCGCGTTGGGTTCGAGGCAGATGCTCACCACGTCAAAACCCTGCGCATGATGGCGCGTCCAGAGGTCCTGCACCTGCGGCAGATTTTCCTCCCAAATCTTCCAGCCGCGGGCGAAGAAATCCACCAGCACCACCTTGCCGCGCAGGCTGGACAAGGCGAACGTGCGGCCCGCGATGTCGGTCAATGTCGCATCCGGGAAAATGACGCCGGGGGCGCTCTTCGCGCGAATGACGGCATTTTCCATGATGGTCAGCGGCAGGGAATCGCCCGTGGTGGCATTCGGCCGCGCCACCAGCAGCGGGTCGCCGGGCTGGGTCATGCCGGACCACGCATACGGTTTGGGGTTGAAGTACTTGCTGGCCTTGTATTCCGCAATGACGTTCTGCACGCCGGCGCTGTCGCCCGCTTCCGCCAAAACCTCGGCTTGCTTCACGAACAACTGGGAGGCATCCACGCCAGCCATCTTCGCCACCTTCTGGCGGGCCGCCACCAATTCCTGCACAGCCGCCGCGTGCTGGCGGCGCATATCGCTCAAGACCATCGCCTTGATGATCACGGCTTTGACAAACGCATTGCCATCGTCGCGTTGCGCGGCATCGGTCACCAGCGCTTGCACCGCGCGGTCCATGTCCGCCCATTCCCTTTCGGAATAGTAGCCATAGCCCATGCTCTGCAACTTGCTCAACACGGCATTGTATTGGCTGTCGAACGTGCTCTCGACGCCTTGCCCGAAAGTTCCTGTCGCCGCCAGCAGACAGCCCGCCAGCACCAAAGTGGTCATGATGGTACGCATACGATGTCCTCCAAAAAGTACGGGGCCATTGTGCCCACCCCCGGCCAAAAGACAATTCTTTTTGTGCACCCGCCGAAACGCCGCCCGCCCGCCTTGCGCAGCGCCAACGCGGCAACCGGGGCGTTGA
>CAZNGD010000188.1:0-4610 GCA_964572295.1 uncultured Verrucomicrobiota bacterium | reverse complement strand
TCAGAAACTCCAAAAACGCCATGGCTTGCAGCCGGTTGGCGGCATCCAGCAGCACGGCGGCGGAGGTGTATTCCACTTCCGGGGCCTCGTCACCCGCCGCATCGGCCACGGGCGCCACAAGGATGTTGCGTTTCAGCGCCACATCCACCAGACCCTTTTGCACCACGAGTTGCATGGCCGCTTCGTGCGCCGGGCAAAAGACATCCGGCAGCCGGTCGGCGCGGATGATTTTTTCGGCGAGCGCGGTGGAGTCGCCCCAACGAAAGTTCACGGCAAAGCCGGTTTGCTTGAAAAACTGCGCGCCGATTTCCTTGAAAGCCGCCTGGAAATCCCGGGCCGCAAACACCTGCAACTCTTGCGCGACGGCGCGGCTCGCGCCGGTCAGCAACAGGGCCAGCAGGCAACAGAATGAAAACCATTTTTTCATGAATGTCCGAAAGGGTTGACTGCGCGGCATTCAAGGAAAGCGGGCGGGGTTTGTCAATGACGGACACGGCCACGCCCAAGCCGGTGACGATCTCGCGACTGTTTTGCACTTCGCCGATTTGAGCGGTGGTTTTGGGATCGGCAGTGGCCATGGATCGTAGGAACGCCATCGCGTCGTCCGGGGGGATAAAAACGTCAAAATATCCCACTTAAAAACCATCCAGAGTTTATAAAGTCTGGATGGCCCCCTGAAAATGACCGCGTAAAAATAAGCGAAAAAATCTACATAACATTTTGTATATGATGGGGATGAGAACATTATCAAATCCATCCAGAGTTTATAAACTCTGGATGGCATGGTTCAAATGAAAAAAAAGGAAGGGGGCCTGACAACGGCTATTTTTTCATCCCAAAAGTGGGGCGATCCAGCCACTGAAAATAGTGAGAAACCGATTTTTTGTGTAAAGCGGGTGCGGGTTGTTATAGTAGGGGGATATGTTGCAGGCGGTCACAACAGGAGAGGAACCACGGCGGCGCGCGCTCCCCGTGAGCGTGTGCCACCAGCGGGGGCGGTATGGCTGCACGTGAGCATCCCCTGAACGTGCCGCCACTGCCGCCGGCCACCCGCGACTACGTGGCGCAGGCGCTTGCGCCCGGCGGTCAGGGCGAGTTGACCGTCCTCGACGACGCGGCGCGGGCCTGGCTGGCGTTGGGCGCGGCGCAACTGGCGCCGGGGATGCTCGTGGTTGTGGCGGAAAATACCATGGCGTTGGAGCTGCTGGCGCAGGACCTCCAAACGCTGGGCAACGGCCTGCCCATGATCAAGCTGCCCGCGTTGAGCGTGGAGGCGGCCAAACGGCTGACGGGGCAACCGTCGCCGGATGTGAGCGGCGAACGGATGAATGCGCTGCGGCAATGTTTGGCCTGGTCGGGGCGCGGGTTGTTGGTGACGTGCGTGCAGGCGCTGCTGGAACCGGTGGCCACGCCGGAGCGGTTGCAGCAGAGTTCCATCCATCTGCGCGAGCGGCAGGAAGGCGACATGGAGCAGCTCTGCGCGAAGCTGGTTGCGGCAGGCTATGCCTTCGAGAGCGAGGTTCTGGCCAAGGGCCAGGCCTCGCGTCGCGGCGGCTTGCTGGATGTGTGGCCGCTGACGGAAGACTGGCCCGTGCGGCTGGAGTTTTTTGGCGATGTGCTGGAGGGCTTGCGTACGTTTGATCCTGCGGAGCAACGCTCCCGCGACAAGCTGACGGAGGTTTGGTTGCCGCCCGCGCGGGATGGCGCGGCGGATGGCCCGGCGGCGGCGCCCACGGATTATGTGCCGACGAATGCCTCGTTCCTGTGGCTGGATAACGAGGCCATCATCCATCACTACGCCATGAGCGCGGAGCTGGCCGGCAGCGGCGAAACCGTGCTGGCGGCGGAGCGCGACTACGCCAACTGGCGGCTGGGCCTGGCCCGCCGTGGCGCAGGCGGCGGCCAGTTGGCGGCTGGTCGCACGGACCTGGCGCACGATGCGGGCGCGCGCCCCGTGGACGGTTTGGCCACGCTGACGGCGCAAGCCGTGCCGCCGGATGTGCTCGAAACCGAACGCCAAAAATGGATCGCGCAGTTGCAGGCGCGGGCGGCGGCTGGCTGGACGGTGGATATCTTTTTCGGAACGGAGGCCGGGCGGCGGCGGTTTGCCGCCGCAGTGCGCAAGACACCGGGCATTCATCTGCGATTGGGGGCGTTGAGCGGCGGCTGTGAAGTGGCCGCGGCCAAGTGGATGGCGGTGGCCGAGGCGGATCTGTATGGCGCGCGCCGCACAATGCCGACACGGCGACGGCCACGCGCGGCTGGCGCGCGCGATGTCACCGGCGAACGGCTGACGGACTGGAGCGACCTGCGGCCGGGCGAGCTGGTGGTGCACGTGGAACACGGCATCGGCAAATATCTCGGCCTCTATGAGATTGTCTTCGATGGGCAACTGCAGGAAGCCCTCGCGGTGGAATATGCGGACGACGCGCGGCTCTATGTGCCCACCAGCCAAACGCACCTGCTGAGCCGCTACATCGGGGTGGGGCGCGTCCAGCCGCCCCGGCACGCCCTGGGCGGCAAGCGCTGGCAAAAGGAAAAAATCGCCGCCGCGCGCGCCGCGAATGATCTGGCCGCGCAAATGCTGGAAACCCAGGCGCGCCGCGCCGCGTTGCAGGGCCACGCCTTCGCGCCCGATACGCCGTGGCAGCTCGACTTTGAGCAGGCGTTCCCCTTCCCGGAAACGGATGACCAACTGCGCGCCGTGGCTGATGTCAAACGCGACATGGAAGCCGCCCAGCCGATGGACCGCCTGATTTGCGGCGATGTGGGCTACGGCAAAACCGAAGTGGCCCTGCGCGCCGCGTTCAAGGCCGTGATGGATGGCAAGCAGGTGGCCGTGCTGGTGCCGACCACCGTGCTGGCCCAGCAGCATTATGAAACCTTTCAGGAGCGCATGGGGCGTTTTCCCGTCGTGGTGGACATGGTCAGCCGCTTCCGGTCGCGCGCCGAACAGGCGGCCACCCTCGCGCGGCTGACCGAGAAAAAAGTGGATGTGCTCATCGGCACCCACCGCCTGCTGCAGCGCGATGTCCGCTTTGCCGATCTGGGCCTCGTCATCATTGATGAAGAACAGCGCTTCGGCGTGGCGGCCAAGGAGCATCTCAAGCGGCTGCGCGAGCTGGTGGACGTGCTGACCCTCTCCGCCACGCCCATCCCGCGCATGCTCTACCTGAGCCTGACCGGCGCGCGCGACATGAGCCTCATCCAGACCCCGCCCCGTGAGCGGCTGGCCATCGAAACCTATATCGCCCAGGATTCCGACGACCTCCTGCGCGAGGCCATCCTGCGCGAGGTGAACCGCGGCGGGCAGGTCTTCATGCTGCACAACCGCGTGCGGACCATTCACTGGATGCGCGAACGGCTGGAGCGCCTGCTGCCGGGCATCCGCGTGGGCGTGGGCCACGGCCAAATGCGGGAGCGCCAGTTGGCCGACATCATGCGCCGGTTTGTGCGCCGCGAATACGACGTGCTCCTGTGCACCACGATCATCGAGAGCGGGGTGGACATCCCCAACGTGAACACCATTCTGATTGACCGCGCGGATCGCTTCGGCATGGCGGATCTGTATCAGTTGCGCGGGCGGGTGGGGCGCAGTCGGCATCAGGCCTACGCCTATCTGTTGCTGCCGCGCCATGGCGCGCTGTTCAACGCGGCGCGCCGCCGCATCAACGCCATCCGCCGTCACACCAGCCTCGGCGCGGGTTTCAAGCTGGCCCTGCGCGATCTTGAAATCCGCGGCGCGGGCAACGTGCTGGGCGCGGCGCAAAGCGGCCACATTGCGGCGGTGGGCTTTGATCTCTATTGCCAGTTGCTCAACCGCACCATTGCCCGCCTGAAAGGCGCGCCCGAACGCCCGGTGATTGATGTGCAACTGCACCTCGATTTTGTGGACCGCACGCCCGATCCCGCCCACGAGGCGCAGGCCGCGGTCATTCCCCGCAACTATGTGGAAGACGAAAGCCAGCGCATTGGGCTCTACCGCAAATTGGCGGGCGTGGCCGATGAAGCCGAGGTGCGCGAGCTGCAAGCGGAGTTCCGCGACCGCTTCGGCCCGTTGCCCGCCCCCGTCCGCCGTCTGTTGGCCTGCGCGCGCCTCCGGATTCTGGCGGCGGCCTGCGGCCTGAAGAGCATCGCCACCGATGGCCATCGGTTGCTGCTGGGCCGTGGCGGCGACGACTACCTGATGGTCCAGGGGCGGCACATCCGCCTGCATCAGCACGATCCGGATCGGCGCCTGGCCGAAATCGAAAAACGGCTGCGCGGGTTGGCGGCCGACAAGGCTCAGGCCGCGGGGACCGCCCCCGGCGTGCCGCAGGCGCGGGCTTGACCCGCCCCCCCCCGGCGCCAAGATAAGGAAAAAATGGGGCGGATGGGGATTGACTTTTGACGGGGCGGGGGATAAGGTGCGCGCGTTTTTGAACGGGCCTGTCCGTAAAAAGGGCGGGCCGGTTTGGTTCTTTGTCACGGTCGGGCACGGCGCCATTGAGGGCTGCCGCTGCGCGATTGAGGAATGCCATCGAACGCATTGCCCGATGGTGTAATGGCAGCACACGGCCCTTTGGAGGCCAGAGTCTAGGTTCAAATCCTAGTCGGGCAACCATTGCGCC
>CAZNGD010000187.1:0-4640 GCA_964572295.1 uncultured Verrucomicrobiota bacterium | reverse complement strand
GAAGCGTCATGTGTGGTTTGGCGAGTGGCTGGATGATGCGGGGTTGGATGCCTGGCTGGAGGAGCGCGGTGCGGGGGGGAGCCGTCTGGCAGCGCATTTGTCGCGGGTGTTGCCGATGCCGTTTCCGATGTCGGATTTTTTGCAGGCGAGCGATGCCATTGCGGCGTCGCTGGTTCCGGGCAATCCGTTTTATGAGCGTTGCCGGGAGATTGTATTGCGCGTGGCTCCGGCGGAGGAGGCGGAGGGCTTGTTTGCGGCGATTCGGGGAACGCTGGCGCGCGGGGCGGTGCAGGAAAAAATGCGCAGCGAGCTGGGGATGAATCCGCCGGGGGTGGTGGCGCGCCGGTATCCGGGGCGGCAGTTCGAGGCGTGGTTTCCGCTGGGCTGCGTGGTGCATGTGATGCCGTCGAATGTGTTCACGGCGCCGGTGCTGGGCCTGATGGAAGGGTTGATGGCGGGGAATGTGAATATTGTGAAGGTGAGCGCGCGCGACACCGAGTTTGCGGCGGTGTTTGCGGACGAATTGTGCCGCCTGGATCCGGGGGGGCGGTTGCGGGATTATGTCGCGGTGGCGCGGTTGTCGTCGAGTGACGGGACGCGCATGGGGCGGCTGTTCGGGATTGCCGATGGCGTTTCGGCGTGGGGCGGCGAGCGGGCGATTGCCGCCATTCGCGAGGCGATTCCATCCGGGACGAAGCTGATCGCGTGGGGGCACAAGGTGAGTTTTTCGTATCTGGCGGCGGAGAGTCTGGCGGATGCGCCTCAACTGGAGTCCACGCTGCGGGCGATGGCGACCGATGTGTGCCGGTTGGATCAGCAGGCGTGTTCGAGTCCGCAGACGCTGTTTGTGGAAGTGGACCGGGATGAGGATGCCGCGCGGCAGATTGCGGAGCGGTTGGCGGCGCACTTGGCGGAGGTGTCGCCGACGATCCCGGGTCAGCCGCCGTCGGCCAGCGAGCAGGCGGAAATCACGTCGGTGACGGCGGTGGTGCGCGCGGAGAAGGCGCTGGGGTTGACGGAACTTTTCGAGGACGCGCAGGGGCGCTGGCGCGTGTTGTTTGACGCGCGTGCGGGGCTGCGGCCGTCGCCGTTGTATCGCACGATTTGGGTCAAGCCGATCCGGCGGGCGGAGCTGACGGCGACGCTGCGGCCCATGCGCGCGTGGCTGCAAACCTGCGGATTGTCGTGCGGGCTGGCATCGCTGGCGGACTTGAGCCGCGCGCTGTTTGCCGCCGGGGTCACGCGGATTTGCCGCGCGGGCGAAATGGTGGACAGCTATATCGGCGCGCCGCATGACGGCGTCTATGCGTTGCAGCAGCTCACGCGGCGGGTGTCGCTGGACGGCCCCGCCGAGGCGGAAGGCGTGGGCTGTCTGAACGAGTTTGAAACGCGGGGCGCCGCGACCGCGCCCACGGGGCCGATTCAGGACAAGGATGCCTTCATGAAACTGGCGGAGACGGTGGAGCGTCCGGAGCTGGTGGTCAAGAGCGGGGGCTCGAGCGGCAAGACGGTTTATTCGCTGTATTCCTGGGCGGATTATCATCAGCAAATGCTATGGACGGCGCACGGCCTGGTGGCGGCGGGGGTGGATCCGGCGCGCGACCGCGTGATGAACTGCTATACCGCCGGATACCTCTACGGGAGTTTGATCAGCTTTTGGACCATTCTGGAGTTTTTGCGCGTGCCGCAGTATCCGATGGGGATGATTAACGACTACGAGTACATTGCCGATGTCATCGAAAGCAACCGCGTGAACACGTTGCTGGGTGTGCCATCGCACCTGCTGGGGCTGTTCAACGCGTGTGCGGACCGCCTGCGCGGCAAGGTGGAAAAAATCTTTTTTGGCGGCGAGAAAATGACGGCGGCGCAGCGGGATTTTCTGATGAAGGATTGCGGCGTGTCCATCGTGCGCTCGGCGGTCTATGGCTCGAATGACGCGGGTCCGATGGGTTATCAATGCCCGCACTGCATGGGCGGGCAGCACCATTTGCTGTCGGCGCTGATGAAGATGGAAATTGTGGCGCTGGACGAGGATCGTCCGGTGGCGGCGGGCGAAACGGGGCGGATACTGCTCTCGCCCATTACGCGGGAATATCCGCGGGTGAACCGCTACGAAATCGGCGACACCGGGCGCTGGGTTGCGGAGCCTTGCCCGTGCGGCCGGACGGATCCGCGCTTCGAGCTGCTGGGCCGAACCGGCGACATTTTCAAGGCGGCGGGGCCGTTCTTCAATTATCGGCGGTTTGTGGACATTCTGGAAACGGAGCTGGGGTACACCGGCCCCGTGCAAATCCATTTGGCGGAAGAAGGGCACACAACGGTGCTGGAAGTGTGGATGACCGCGCCGCCGGGCGCGCCGGCGCCGGCGGAAATCGAGGATGTGCTGCAGAAGAATTATGCTGAAATTCAATACGCCTATGAGATGGGGATGGCCTTTCTGCACCGGGTGCGCGTGGTGGAGGCCGACGAAGTGAAACGGAATGCCGCGAGCGGGAAAGTGATTCCCATTTGCGACCAACGGAGATGAGATGATGAATTCGGAGACACGGAAATTGGAGGAACATCTGCAATTTGTGCGCGCGCACTCGCCGTATTTTGCGGAGGCGTGGCGCGATGTTTGGCCGGAGGGCGCGCCCTGTCCGGGGGTGGCGGCGTTGCCGGTGACGGATCACGCGAGCTACTGGGCCGCCAACAGCGCGGAGGACAATCGCCTGCTGACCGCGCCGCACGAGGAGGGAATTGTCTTCAAGAGCGGCGGCACGACGGGAAATCCGAAGTTTTCGTATTTCAGCAACGAGGACTGGCGGGAGTTTTGCGGGGTTTTTGGCCGCGGGATGCGGCATCTGGGACTGCAGCTGGGCGAGCGGGTGGCGAATCTGTTTTATGGCGGGCAGTTGTATGCGTCGCTGCTCTTTTTCGGGCGGTCGCTCGAAGAGTCCGGCGTAGGCATTCATTATCCGCTGGCGGGTTTTGTGCCGCCGGAGGAGCTGGTCAACACGATGATCCAGTTCAAGATTCATACGCTGGCGGGGGTGCCGACGACCATTCTGCATTTTCTGCCCGAGCTGATTCGCGCCGGGCGCGACCGCATTGAGTTGCGGCGCGTGTTGTTCGCGGGCGAGAGCATGTACGCCGACCAGATTGCCGCGATTCAGGCGGTGTATCCCGATTGCCGGGTGCAGTCGGTGGGGATTGCCGGGGTGGATTTTGGCGAAATCGGCTGGTGCGATGAAAGCTGCGGCATGGGCGAGCATTATGTCTTTGATGAAAGCGTGGTGCTGGAAATTTTGGATGAGGACAATCGTCCGATTGAGGAGGTGGGAGTGCCGGGGGCGATTCATGTGACCAACTTCCGGCGGCGGCTCATGCCCATTGTGCGCTATGCGGTTGGCGACAAGGGCATGTGGTTGGAGCCGGTCGCGGGCAAGCCGCGTCGCTTTCAACTGCTCGGGCGGACGGAAAAAGGCGCGCGGGTGGGGCCGATGACGCTGTATTTGGAGGATTTCCAGCTGGTGCTGTCGCGCGTGGCGGCGGAGACGGGGCATGTGGGCTTCCAACTGGTGATTGACCACATGGAACAGCGCGACCGTTGCGTCCTGCGGATTGCGGTGGCGCGGCCGGACGCGATGCCGGCAGCGCTGGCGGATACGATTCGCGAGGCGCTCTACGCGGAACGCCACATGTTCCCGGACCTGGTGCGCGACAACCTGATTCATCCGCTCGCCATCGAGTGGGTGGAGCCGCACACGCTGTTGCGGAATCCGCGCACCGGCAAGTTGCGGCAGCTTGTGGATCGGAGACTCGACACATGATGCCGGTGCGCGGTTGGATTCATCTGCGGATTCCGCCATCGCTGGCGCGAATGCGCACGGTGCAGGATGCCGCCCGTCATCTCGCGGAGGAATGCGGATTCCCGCCGGAGCGGCAGCGGCAGATGGAACTGGCGATTGAGGAAGTGATCGCCACCATCCTGCGCTATATCACGGACGAAGCGGACATCGCCGATGCCGTGCTGGACATCCGGATGAGCGTGGATGCGCCGGTGTTTCGGATTTGCATTGTGAATCAGGGGCTCCCGTTTGATCTGTCGGAGATTCCGGAATACGACGTTGCACAACTCTCGCGCTTTGCCGCCGACGGCGACGGCGCGGCGGCCGGCGGCGGCGCCGGGCAGGATCAATTCAGCAGCGGCCTCGCGTTGTTTTTATTGAAGAAGGCAACCGACCGCTGCCAGATTCGGTATCGGGGCAAGGAAGGCAACGAGTTTTGTCTCGAATGGTTTTTGCCGGGCGCGCACATTGCGGAGCAGGGGGGCGAAGAGGGCGCGGCGGCGGAGCCGGCGACCGCGGTGCCGGAAGGGGCGGCGGCCGGCCTTCCCGAACCCATTGAGCAACTGCGCGTGTTGACGGAAGCGGACGCGCTCGGATTTTGCCGCCTGATGTACCGCAGCTATGGGGCGACCTATCCCAACGCGGATTTTTATTTTCCCGAGCGCGTGCGGGCGCATCAGCAGTCGGGGCGCATCAAGTCGTGGGGGGCGGTGACCCCCAGCGGACGCGTGGTGGGGCATTTGGCGCTGATGAAGGATTCGCCGACCTCCCCCGCGGTGGAATGGGGCGCGGTGGTGGTGGACCCGCTAT
>CAZNGD010000186.1:0-4641 GCA_964572295.1 uncultured Verrucomicrobiota bacterium | reverse complement strand
CCGAATCAGCGAAATTGCTGGGCGTACAATGCGGAACTCAGGTGAATGATTCAGGTTAAGCTACGGCTTGGCTGGCGCGGGTTTTTCGTGAAAGCCGCGCGCGACCAGGCTGCGGATGGCGGTCAAGCCTTCCAGCGCGTCGCGCCCTTCGGCGGTCACGGTGATTTCCATGCTGTATTCCGCGCCCAGCGCCAGCACATCCATCAGGCTCTTGGCATCGGCGGTGCGCTCATTGCACGACACCTCGATTTGCGCGCGGAACCGCTGGGCCAGGCGCACCAACTGCGCCGCCGGCACCACGTGCAACCCGGATTTGTTTTTCAGCCGCAGCCGCGCCTGCTGAATCCGTTTGGGTTGCGGCGTGCGCGGCGCGCGCGCCAATTCCCGTTGGCTGGCGCGCTGCGCAATCGCCACGGCCCGTTCGGCCGCCGTTGATTTGGCAAACACGAAGTCCGCGCCCTCCTCAAAGCACTTCAGGCGCATGGCATCCGTGGCGTGGTCGGTCAGCACGATCACCATGCAGTGGGGGTCCGTGGCCATGGCGTGGCACAACACTTCCAAGCCATCGCCATCGGGCAACGCCAGCGCGAGCAGAATCGTGCCCGGCCGGTGGTCATCAAAGCGCCGGATGGCCGTCGTTACCGAGTTGGCCTCGATGATGGAAATAGTGGGCGCGGTTTTGAGCAGCATCCGTTTGAGACGGCGGCGCGCGTTCGGGTCGCCCTCCACCAGCAACAAACTAAACGCTCCGGCCCGATCATCCACTTTGGTTTTGGCCTGACGAACGCGCCCCGTTGTTCCCGTGGTCCCCTTATTTCTGGTTGTCATGACCTGTTCCTTTCCCTGTCTCCACCCGACCCCATCTTGGCCGCGCCCCATTGCGCTGTGCACCTTTAACAACGATACCTCATTTGGCCGCCGGGTGCAAGCGCCGCCGGCCGCGCGCCGAGGCCCCATTGGCGCAAATAATACTCGCCAGCCGCGCTCCCCCCTGCGCATGATGAGCGTAATGACTAATCCGAACGATCTGGCCCGCCGCTTGGCGGAGCTTTTCAGCCGTCCCGGCTTCCGCCCCCTCCCCGAACGCGATTTGGCCAAGCGCCTGCTGCTCCCCGCCGGTCAGCGGGGCCTGCTGCGCCGCGTATTGCGCGACATGGCCGAGCAAGGCACGGCGGCCCCCCATGGTGGCGGCCGTTGGGGCGCGGCAACCGGCGGCGGACAAACCATCACCGGCACCTACCAGGCGCGACTCAACGGCTCCGGCTGGCTGCTGCCCGATGCCCCCACCGAAAAACCCTGCTGGCTGGAGCCCGCCTCCATCGTGAATGCCGTGCATGGCGACCGCATCACCGCGCGGCTGATTCCGCGCCTGCCCGACATGTGGATACCCGGCGCGCGCCCCGAAACCAAAGCCGCGCGCTTGACGCAGATTTTGGCGCGCCCGCGCGCCCAGGCCGTGGGCATCGTGCAATGGAGCGCGCAAGGCGCGTTCCTGCTCCCGCGCGATCCGCTGTTGCCCTCGCCCATTCAACTCACCGACCCGCCCGCCAAGCTGAAACCGCTGCGCGGCCATCTGATTCTGGCCAGCCTTTCTCCCGTCCGCCCCCCCCCCCTCCGCCCCGTCACGGCCGCCCTGCAGGAGGACCTCGGCAGCCCGAACGATCCGCGCAACGACATCCCCGCGCTGCTCAAGGATCACGGCGTGGCGGAAGACTTCCCGCCGGCAGTCCTGCACGCCGCGCGGCAGGTCAGCGCCACGGCCCACCGTGACCCTGCGCCGCGCCGGGTGGACCTGCGCGGGCAACTCATTCTCACCATTGACCCCGCGTCGGCGCACGATCAGGACGATGCCATTTCCATCGTGCGCCAGCCCGATGGCCGCTGGCAGTTGAGCGTCCACATTGCCGATGTGGCCGCCTACGTGGAACCGGGCGGGGCCATTGACCGCGAGGCTCGTCAACGCGGCAACAGCACCTATCTGGTGGACCGCGTCATCCGCATGTTGCCGCGCGACCTCACCGTGAAGGTCTGTAGCCTGCGCCCCCACGAAGACCACTTGGCCCATACCGTGGAAATGATTTTTGACGACACCGGCCAGCTCCGCCACACCAAAACCTATCGCTCCCTCATCCGCACCCGCGCCGCCCTGAGTTACGAAGATGTGCAGCGCTATTTTGACACCGGCGCCTGGCCGGGGCTCGCGCCCGCCATTCGCGCCACGGTGGACAACCTGCGGCAGTTGGCGGGGAAAATCCGCGCGCGCCGCTTCGCGGCGGGGGCGCTCGACTTCTCCATGCCGGAAGTGCATTGCCTGCTGGATGCCCACGGCCAGCCCACCGGCTTCCAGCGGCGCGATGCCGTCGAGGCCTATGTGCTCATCGAAGAATGTATGCTGGCGGCCAATCAGGCCGTCATCCGCAAAATCCGGGCGGCCGGGTTTCCGGCTCCGTACCGCATCCATCAGCCCCCCTCCCCGGAAAAGTGGGCGCGCATGGCCACCGAGCTGCATGCGCTCGGCATCCGCGCCACCCCCACCCGCGCGGCGGACTTGAACCGCCTGGCGCGCCGCGTGGCGGGCCTGCCCGAAGCGCACATGGTCACGCTTGCCATGCTGCGCAATATGCCGCGCGCCATCTATTCCGCGGAAGATCAGCCGCACTTCGGCCTCGGCTTCGATTGCTACGCCCATTTCACCTCGCCCATCCGGCGCTATCCCGACCTCGTGCTGCATCGGATTCTGCTCGCGGTCGAGGCGGGCCGCACCCCGCCGCCCTATTCCGCCGCCGAAATCGCCGATCTGGCCCGTCATTGCTCCACCACCGAGGCGCAATCCGCCGAGCTGGAAACCGTGTCCATTCTGCTCAAGCGCATCCAGTATTATGCCGCGCAGTTGGCGCAAGGCCGCAGCGGCCCCTTTGCCGGCCGCATCATCGCGCTGAATCCCAAAGGCCTCCTAGTGGAAATGAACGACTCCCTCCAAACCGGCCTGCTGCCCTTTCGCGCGCTCGGCCGCCAGCAGTACGCCTTGGACGAAAATGGCCTCGCCGCCACCGCGCTCCGCGGCAAGACCTACCGCCTCGGCCAGACCCTCGACGTGCAGCTCGCCGTCGTGGATGAAAAACGGCGGCGGATCGAGTTGGCCCCCGCCGCCCCCCACCCCTCCCGCCCCCCCAAAAAAAATAATTCAGTTTTGCCCCATAAAGGCGTTGACAGCGGGCGACCAAAATCCGAAAAACACACGCCAACGGGTCCGCGTGTCGGCGGCCCACAAAGGAGAAAACCAAAATGAGGAAATGGGTACTGTTGAGCATCATCGGATTGTGTGCCTTGCCGCTGCTGGCCAGCGCGGCTGATGCCAATCTGGAATTGAAGGTTCTGTCCGCATACGTGTCCGATGGGCAAGTGGGCAACGACGAAGCGGTCTTCCAGCCCAGTCTGGATGTCGCCGGCCCCTTTGGCTTTGGCTTCAATCTGTGGGCCAACATGGACCTCACCGACAGCGCCCGCTCCTGGTGGCCGAACAGCGGCGGCGAGTGGAGCGAGTTGAATCTTGAACTCAACTGGACCGCGCCCTTGGAAGGCCCCGTCGCGCTGACCCTGGGCGGCATCTATTTCGCCTATCCGCAGCAGGCCAGCGAAGTGAGCTTTGAGGACGACCGCGCGGAAGCCATCGTCCAGCCTCATCCCGCCGATGGCGGCTATGAGCTGTATGTCCAGGTCGCCGCCGAAGACGTGCTGCTGGCGCCCAGCGCCCAGTTCTATCACGCCCTCGGCAACACCGATGACTGGCACGCGGAGCTGTCCATTGGCCACTCCCTGGAGCTGACCGATGCGCTCTCGCTCGACCTGACCGCCATCCTCGGCCTGGCCGGCAAGTATTACGTGGAAAACAACTTCGGCTCCGCCGCTGGCAACGCCATCACCCACGCGCAATTTGAAGCCACGCTCAACTACGCGTTGAGCGAGAGCATCACGCTCGGCCTCAACGGCGCGTTCATGACCATTCTGGATGGCGACATCCGCGACGATGTCAAGGAATCCGATCTCTATCCCGAGGTGGATATCTTCTTCGGCGGCGTGACCGCCAGCTACACATTCTAGCGCCAACCGCGCTCCGCAACGCGCTCCGGCTTCCGGGGCGCGTTTTTTTATGGTCTGAATTCCGCAGTGGGACACCCAACAGCTTCACTGCCCATAACCTTCTTACGCAGATCCGAAATGATCAGTTTTGCCAGATCAAAACGTTTGCTTTCACTTATAATTACAAGTGAAATCAAGGGCCACAAAATACAATGCAACGTGTTGAGATGCAATTGATTATATACCATTGCACCCCCCAGTGATGCCCGGGGGAAGGTTTTGGAGACCTGCCGAATGATCGAAGGGGTCGAACAAAGGGGTCGGTCCTATAAATTAATAAACTGGGCAATTCATGGCCCGAAATAACCGCCCGCCGGGGGTGCAACCCCGGCCCACAAACACGACGTGCGGATTTGATGTAGGCCCCCGTTGTACCGGCGGCGGGATTGGAAAAACCAAGCAGGAAAACCTGAGTTCCGCATTGAGACACCCCAAAACAAAACGGGACAAAGGGGTCGGTCCTATAAATTAATAAACTGGGCAATTCATGGCCCGAAATAA
>CAZNGD010000185.1:0-4677 GCA_964572295.1 uncultured Verrucomicrobiota bacterium | reverse complement strand
GCTTGGTTCGGGACCAAGAAGTCGCTGGTTCAAATCCAGTCGCCCCGACCACTTTCCGATGACTCAAGCATGGCGGGCCCGGACCTTGGTCTTGGCCGCTGCTGCCAGAAGTTTTTGAAAACTGGCCACCTCCGGCGTCGCCAGTGGCTGCAGCAGGAGATTCCGGCCATCCGCGAACAAGGCGAATTTTGTGCCCGTCCGCAAACCCAGCCGCTTCCGCATCGCCTCGGGAATCACGATTTGCCCCCGCGATGACAACCGCGTCAGTTCAAAATGCATGCTTCACCTCCTGATAAGATAATCTTACCCGATGAATATACCGGATGACCGCAGGTGCTTCAAGACCCGGCAGGGCAGGAAAGGACTGGCACCCCCGCCGGCAATCTCTCTGCCTGACTCCCGCTACAGAAAAATCAGCGCCACCGTCAGGCACGGAACCCCATGCCCGGCGCCGTTCGATTCATCCCGAATGCAACCCCCTCAGCCAGCCACGCTCCCCGTTATGCGATCTGGTAAGATAATCTTACTCGATAAAAATGGCGGATGATGTGGGGCGGGGCTGCGGCTCCGCGCATGGCGGCGGCGGGGGAGGGGGGGGGCGGGGCGGATTGGTTGCGGGCGGAAATTAGGGGGGCAGTTGGATAAGGGCCAGGCGCACGGGTTCTTTTCCCGCATTCCAACTGTGATGGCCGTTGCCATGGGTGTCGGTGGTGAGGATGCAGGCGCCGGGCCGCAGCGTGAATTCCGTTCCATCACCGGCTTGATACCCCATCTCACCTGCCAGGCAGATGACCCATTGTGCTTGGGGGCTGGGATGCCAGCCGCCTTGCCAGCCCACGGGTAATTCAATCATGACCAGCGCCTGTGCGTCCATCGGGCGTGAGACGAACATGGGCGGCGCCGGCGGCGCAAACTCGACTGCCGTCAATTCCTGGGTGGCGGAGTCGGCGACGCGGGAGATGCCGTCTTCGCCGACGAAAAGATGCAGATGGTTCCAACGGTGTTGATGGTTTGGCTGATGTTTCACGAGTGGGGAAGCATACCGCGCCACGACATCGCATAAAGACAATAATCGTGCCGTCGTGACGGGGGGGGGCAATCGTTACGGGATCATGAGGGCAGCAGGGCCAGCAGGGGCTGCGTGGTGTGCTGCGTGACGCGGTTGATATCGAAGTGGCGGGTGGCAGCGGTGTGGGCGGCCGCGCCAAGGGTTTGGCGCAGGGCGGGGTTGTCGAGGAGCAGGCGGAGTTTGCGCTGGAATTCCTCGGGCTGGGTGGGATCGAAGAGCAGGCCGTTGCGGTTTTCTTCGATGACTTCGGAGACGCCGCCGAGTCGGGCGGCCAGGATGGGGAGTCCGCAGGCCATGTTGTGGACGAGGGCGCCGGTCATGTGGAAGTCGTCGGATTGTGCGCCGACGCGCATGACGAGTCCGATGTCGCCCGCGTTGAGGGCCTGATTGACATGGTCGAGGGTGGGGAGCCAGCCGGTGAGGGTGACGGCATCCTCCATCTGGAGTTCTTGAATGAGTTGGCGGAGGCGCGGCATATCGGGGCCGTCGCCGATCAAAAGGTAGTGCAGGTGGGGGGCGCTGGGCCGCAGTTGGGCGAGGGCACGCAGGATCCAATCGTTGCCCTTGTTGGGGTGGAGAATGCCGTGATGTACGAGAATGACTTGTTGGGGGGTGAAGCCGAAGGATTGCCGCGCCTGCTGGCGCTGGTCGGGAGGCAGGGGGTGATAGCGGGTGAGGTCGCAGGGGTCATACACGGGCTGCACACGGTCGGGATTCACGCCGTGCCGGGCCAGCCAGGTGCGGGTGGTTTTGGCCCGGGTGAAGATGAGCGGCAGCCGCCGCCATGTCCAGAGATCAATGGCGCGAATGGCGCGGCCAAGGAAGGCGAGCGCGCCGGTGAGATAGATGTCGGTGAAGAAGTCGGCGACGGTGACGGCGACGTTGCGGCCAAAAAACACCCGCGCAATGAGGGGGCTGAGGGGGATGGTTTCGTCCATGTAGACGGCATCCATTCGCTGGCAGCGGCACCAGAGGGCCACCCCGGGCAGGGCGAGAATCCAGAGGATGGTTTTGAAGAGTTTGTCGCGGTTGTTGGTGCGGTCCACGCGGCAGGGTAGCCAGTGCAGGATGGCGTGTTGCTGGATGGCGGCGGGGACGGGGGTGGCGGTGCGCATTCCGAAGTAGTGGACTTCGGCGTGGGTGGCGAGGGCTTCGACGATGTGCGGGATGGCATGAAAGAGTTCGCTGTGGTCGGCGGGGCCATAGCGAAACCAAAAGGCAATTTTAGGGCGTTTATTCTGCACTCTTGAAAATGATTTGGCTTCCGGCGGGGCTGAAGGCGACGGGGAGCGCCCGGAGGGTGGATAGGGCTTGGCGGATGGCGGGGTGGGTGTGGGGTTCGGCGTAGAGGCAGAAGAATCCGCGGCTGCCCGCGCCGAGAAGTTTGCCGCCGAGCGCGCCCGCCGTGCGGGCGGCCTGGTAGGCTTGATTAATGCGCGGGTTGCTGATGCCGGCGGCAAGGGTTTGCTTGTGTTGCCAGCCTTCGTGGAGGAGCGCGCCAAGGTCGTTCAGCGGGGTGGCCGGATTGCAGAGGATGTCTTCGGCTTGGTTGACCATGTGCCGCATGGCGAGCAGGGCGTTTTGGTTTTGGGCGGCGCGTTGATTTTGCGCGTGCAGGATTTGCGCGGCGGAACTTTCAATGCCGAGATAAAAGAGGAGGAGGTGGCGTTCGAGTTGTTGCCGCCGCGCCGGGGGGATGGGGAGCAGGCGCGAATGGACGGTGCGGTCGGGATGGAAGTCGTAGCGGCGGAGCCCGCCGTAGGCGGCTTCGTATTGGTCCTGCCAGCCGCCCGCATCGCCGACGCGTTCGCGCTCGATGGCGATGGCCTGTTGGGCGAGTTCGTCGGGGGTGGGGGTGTGGCCGCGGTAGGCGTGGAGCGCGTTGAGAAGGCCGACGGTGAAGGAGGAAGAGGAGCCGAGACCGGTTTGGCCGGGGAGATCGGCGGTGTGGGAGATTTCGATGCTGTCGTGATGGTCGAGATAGAGGAGGGTTTCGCGGATGAGCGGATGTTGAAATTCGGCGGGGTGGAGGACGGATTCGGTGCGGGAATAGCTGGCGCGGAAACGGTGCTTGAAGAGCGGCGGGAGACGATGGATCGAGAGGTAGCAGTATTGGTTGATGGTGCCCGCAAGGACTGCGCCGCCGTGCTGCCCGAAGAAGGCGGGGAAGTCGGTGCCGCCACCAAACAGGCTCACCCGGAAGGGAGTGCGGGAAATAATCATGACAGAGTCAGTTGCTGAGTTTGAATTTCGTGAATAAAGCGCTGAACCGTGGCCGCGGTGTGGGGCAGGGTGAGGAGTTGGGCGGCACGGCTGAGGTTGAGTTCGGAGCGAACCAACGGGAGTTGGGCGGCTTCGGCGGGCAGCGCGGCATTGGCCCAACGGGCGATTTGCCGGACGGAAACGGTCCCTTGCGCGGAAAGATTCAGCGGTGAGGGGGGGAGGGTGGCGCGGGTGGCAAAGTCAAAAACCACGGTCACCAGATCGCGGGTGTCCATCAGTTGAAACTCGGAGTCGGGATGAACGAATAGCGGCTTGTGAGTCAGCAGGTCATAGACCGCATTTTTTTTGAGGCGGGGTCCAACAAAGCCGGCCATGCGGAGAATGAGGTGTTCGGGAGCGATGTGCTGCACGAGTTGCTCGGCGAGAAACTTGTGGAAGCCGTAGTGGGACATGGACGCGGGGACCAGGGGGGTGGATTCACCGTTGTGGGCGGGGTCGTCTTCGCGGGGATAAATGGCGCCGGAGGAGAGATGGATGAAGCGCGTATAGGAGAAATCGCGCAAAATATCGCGGGTGGCGGCCACGGAAAGTTGGAAGCCGAGGCGCGGGTTTTGCGTGTCCACAAACTTTTTGGAATTACCGGCGGCGTTGATGAGCAAATCCGCGTGAGTGCCGCGGTGCTCGTCATAGTTGTTGGTATCCACCGCAATGAGCGTGAAGCCATGGCGCGCGGCCCCGGCGGCGATGGCGGAACCGATGAACCCGTTGGCGCCAATGACGAGACAGCTTGGCATGACTAGAGGCGGACGGTCCCGTTTTCGCGGGCTTGGCGGAACCAATCGGCGGTTCGGCGCAAACCGTCTTCCAGCGTCGTGGCGCAGGACAGCCCCAGGGCATTGAGCCGGGTGACATCAAAGATTTTATCCATTTGCCCGTCGGGCTTGGAGGCATCCCAGACGATTTCGCCCTGGAAGCCGGTGACTTTTTTGACGGTCTCGGCGAGTTCGCGGATGGAGATGCGCCGCCCCGCCGAGATGTTGATGGGGTCGCTGGAGTCATAGTGCTGGATGAACCAGGGGATGGTGGCCGTGACATCGCCGGCATAGACAAAGTCGCGCGTGGGGCGGCCCGTGCCAAAGGCGGTAATGGTCGGGTCGCCGCGATCCTGGGCTTCGATATACTTGCGAATGAGCGCGGGAATGACGTGGGATTCCTCGAAATTGAAGTTGTCCCACTCGCCGTACACATTGCCCGGAATCAGGACAATGGAGTTGAAGTTGTGCTGCACGCGATAAGCCCACGACTGCGTGATGAGCATTTTTTTGGCGACGGAATACCCCGCGCTTTCGATTTGCGGATGGCCGTTCCACATTTGGGATTCATCA
>CAZNGD010000184.1:0-4720 GCA_964572295.1 uncultured Verrucomicrobiota bacterium | reverse complement strand
TTTTGCATATTTATAGGCAAAAAAAGGATTAGGGGTTCGAGTCCCCTCCCGTCCACCAAGCGGCATCAGGCCGGCAACTGCTCCGACCTGAATCATTCCCTCAAAGGGCAATGGCCGGGCGGAGAACACCGGACACGTCGGCGGTGCAAGGGATCCACGCTAGGCCGATTTGTTGAATACTGGTGTCTGCGCGGCGGGGCGTAATGCGGACGGTGGTCACCCGCAGATTCGCGGGATCAAAGGCGGCGCTGGCCGCCGCCATTTCCTGTTCCAGCGCGGCTTCCATGTCGGCGCGCTGCTGCCGGATGGCCTCCACCGTTTCACCGGCTTGCGCGACATCCAGTTTTTCCTTGCTGGTGCGGCTCATGGAATTGATGCCGGTGGTGGCCCGCCCGACCCCGCCCATGCGGCGGCCCAGGATCATGGAAAGCGCGGCCGCGCCAAAGTTGACCATGGTGCCCATGCGCTGGCGCGAGAGCTGCGCCTTTTCGTTTTCCAACTTGGCCAGCGCGCGGCGTTCACGCTCGGCGAGCGTCGTCAGTTTCCGGGTATATTTTTGGCGCATTTTCTGCATGGCTTCATCGCGTTTTTCGCGCAAGAGCTGGTTGGCGCGCACGCGGAAATCGCCTTCGCTTTCGCCGGGCTGCGCGGTGAGCTTGTGCTCCGGCAGCGTGAAGAGTTCGCGGGCAAAGGTTTCGGCGAGGTACGATTTGTACTCTTTTTCATGTTGCGCATAGCGCTTGGGATCGGCCAAGTCGGCGGGCACGTTTTCATGGGCGGCGCCGGGAAGCGCGTCGCGGCCATCGCCTTCGGGGGCGTTGACCACCGTGGTCCACACCAAGTGGCCATGCGCCGGGTCAGTCCAGACCAGATGGCGGACGGTTTCCCACGAATCGAGACCATGCTTCGGTTCGGCAAAGTGGATGCGCGCGCTGGCCAACAAGGCCGGGCGATAGGTGATGGCGGTGCCAGTGGCTGCCTGGGTGGGCGCCCAATAGCGCTGCGGGATGCTGGCGGCCAACACCGTTTTGGGGGCGGGAGCCGGCGCAGACGGCGGCACGGTCGGCGCGGCGACCGGCGCGACCGGGGCCGCCGGCGGGGCGCTCTGTTGGCCAGCCATGAGTTTGCTGATCTGCGCGGGAGCCAATGGCCCGCGCAGGTACGACATGCACCAGCGCGACTCAAACAGCACGGGCGCGTCATCGTGAACATTCCGCATCAGAAAGATCCGGCTGCCCAGATTGGCCATCAGCCGCTCCAGCGTGGCGCGGTCGAGGCCTTCCCCCGCCGTCGCGCTGGTGAGACCCTCAACGACGCGCATTTTGTCGCGCTCGGTTTGCAGGCGGCCAATAAGCCACGTGCCGGTATTGGCCAAGCCGCGGTAGTCCAAGTCCACGGGATTTTGCGTGGCCAGCACGATGCCCAACCCGAATGCGCGGGCTTGTTTCAGCAGCGTGAGCATGGGGGCTTTGGCGGGCGGATTGCTGGAGGGCGGGAAGTAGCCGAAGATTTCATCCATGTACAGCAGGGCGCGCAGCGTGGAGGTGCCGGTCTGGCGGCGCGTCCAGGCGAGGATTTCATTGAGCAGGATCGTCACGAAAAACATTCGCTCGCTTTCGGCGAGATGCGCGATGGAGAGAATGGAAATTCGCGGGCGGCCGTCGGGCGTGTAGAGCAGGCGTTGAATGTCCAGCGGCGCGCCATCGGCCATGGCCGCAAAACCGGGCGAGGCCGCCAGATTATTCAGCCGCATGGCGAGGGCAAAACGCTCCTTGGCCGGGAAAAAAGATTCCAGCGGGAGCACCCCGATACGTTCCAATCCGGGGTCCTGCACGGCTTGGATCAAGGTCAAGATATCCAGGTTCCGGCCTTGGCGCCATTCCCGGTCCACCAGGTTCGCCAGCAAAATGTGCTCGCGCGATTGCAGGGGGTCGGCCTCCAGCCCGGCCAACGCCAGCAGGCCCGTCACGGCGGTGGCGACGCGGTCGCGCATGGCGGTGGCGTCCTGTTGCAGCTCCGGCGGCGGCGCGTCCAGCGAGGACAAAATGGACAACGGCAGGCCGATGCGCGAGCCGGGGGTATGGATGGCGAAGTCGGCGGCGGATTTCAGGCGGGCGATGCGCGCGCCATCCTGCCCCCAGGCCTCCAGCCCCTTGGCCCACTTGGTGGCGGTTTTGGCCGCCAGCTCGGCCACGCCAAGCTGATTGCGCGCGGCTTCGCCTTCATCCACCCACGGTTCAAAATCAGCGGGCGACAGATCGGGAAACGTGAGCAGCAAGTTGCCGAGATCGCCCTTGGGATCAATGACAATGGCCGGAATGCCATCTATGGCGGCCTCTTCCAGCAAGCCGATGCCCAAGCCCGTTTTGCCGGAGCCGGTCATGCCGACGCACACCGCATGGGTGGTCAGGTCTTTGGCATCGTAGAGCAACGGCTCCGCCGTGGTTTGCCGGGTTTCGGGATCCCAAACGCGCCCCAGATACAACACGCCCATTTTTTCAAAATCCGTCATTTCGCCGCTCCTGTTTCAAATGAGGCCAGTGTACAAGCCGCGTGCGCGCTTGCCCAGTCCGGTCAGTGATTTTCCTACATAATGGATAGCGCGTCCACATTGATGGCAATGGCCACTCCCTTGGGCGGTTTGAACAGGGCCAGCATCTTGCGCAAGGCCGGGGCATAGTCGCGGATGTTTTTGCCGAACAACAAAAAATGGGTGCGGAATTGCTTTTTGGCCCGCGCCAGCGGCGCCGGATTGGGGCCCAGCAGCCGCACGTCCGCAGGCAGATGATTGGGGAGCTGGGCGGCGAAGTCCTTGGCGGCGGCATTGACGCGGGCCTCATCCAAGCCGCGGAACAGCACCGAGGTCAGGCGGCTGAAGGGCGGATAATTCAGCTCGCGGCGCATTTCGATTTCCTGATCGTAGAAGGTGGCATAATCCGCCCGCCGTGAGGACTGCACCGCCGGATGGAACGGGGTGTACGTCTGAATCAACACTTCGCCCGGCACATCCCCGCGCCCCGCCCGCCCGGCAACCTGCGTCAGCAGTTGGAAGGTGCGTTCGGCGGCCCGGAAGTCGGGCATTTGCAAACTCAGGTCGGCATAAATCACCCCCACCAGCGTGACGTTGGGAAAATCCAACCCTTTGGCGATCATCTGCGTGCCGATCAGAATATCAATTTGGCCCTGCCGGAACTGGCCTAAAATCTGCGCATGGGAATCTTTGGCGCCGGTGGCATCGGAGTCCATCCGCGCCACGCGCGCCCGGGGAAATATCTTGCGCACGGCGGCTTCGACGCGCTGCGTGCCGACACCCGCCATCTTGATGTTGGGCGCGCCGCATTGGGGGGCGCTACAGCGCGCGGGCACCCCGCTGGTGTGGCCGCAGACATGGCACAGCAGCAGTTCCGCCGCCTTGTGGTACGTCATTTTGACGCTGCAATTGGGGCACGTCTCCGTGTGCCCGCAGAGCGGACAAACGACCGTGGTGGCATAGCCGCGCCGGTTCAAAAACAGAATGGTTTGTTCGCCCTGCGCGAGGCGTTGCCGGATGGCTTCGACCAGGTCCGGTGAGATCAGCCGCGCGCCGCCAGCCTTCTCGGCCTCGCCGCGCAGATCCACCACGCGCACCAGCGGCATGACTTGGTCGTCCACCCGCTGCGTCATGTTGACCAGCCGATATTTCCCCGCGCTGGCGTGGCGATAGGATTCCAGCGAGGGCGTGGCGCTGCCCAGCACGACGGCGCAGCCCTCCAAGTGGCCGCGCATCACGGCGACATCCCGCGCGTTATAGCGCGGCGCTTCGTCCTGCTTGTAGGCGGGCTCGTGTTCTTCGTCCACCACCACCAGCCCCAGCGGGCGTACCGGCGCAAACAGCGCGCTGCGCGCGCCCACCACCACCCGCGCCTGCCCGGCGGCAATCCGGCGCCATTCGTCGTGCCGCTCGCCATCCGACAGATGGCTGTGCAGGACCGCGACCGTTTCACCGAAGCGCCCGCGAAAGCGCTCCATGGTTTGCGGGGTCAGCGCGATTTCCGGCACCAGCGCGATGGCCCCCTTGCCGGCATCCAAAGCCGCCTGGATGGCCGCCAGATAGACCTCCGTTTTGCCGCTGCCGGTCACGCCGTGCAGCAGGACCACGCGGGGCTTGGTGGCGGTCATTTCCTCGTGGATGGCCGCCAGGGCGGCGGTTTGTTCCGGCATGAGCGGCGGCGGCTGCGTGGGCAGAACATGGAGGCGCTCGTGCGGATTGCGGCGGATGACCCCTTTTTCGAGCGTCAGCCAGCCCTTGGCGGCCAACGAGCGCAGCCCGGGCAAGCCCACGCCGGTGGCCGTCATCAACGCGGCGGCGGTTTGTTCCGGCGTTTGCTGCAAATGTTGCCAGGCGGCAGCCTGTTTCGGGCTGCGCGTGGTCAGCGCCGCCAGCTCCGCTGGCGTTGGCGCGGCTTCCGGGCGCATGCGGACCACCAGTTGTTCCTTGAATTTGGCGCCCTCGCGCCGCACCGGGGCCGGTAAAATGGCGGCGATGGCCAGCTCAAAAGGCGCGATGTAATAATCCGCCAGCCATCGCGCCAGCCGGAGCATGGATTCATCGAAGAGCGGCGGCGCATCCACCACGCTGTGCAGCGATTTCAGGTCGGGGAATGGCGAGGTATCGCGCAGCGCCGTGACAAACCCCCGGACATGCCGCCGGCCAAAAGGAATCTGCACCACGCTGCCCACC
>CAZNGD010000183.1:0-4776 GCA_964572295.1 uncultured Verrucomicrobiota bacterium | reverse complement strand
CCGAAGACCCGCTGGGGTTTATCGATGGGCCAAATATGTATTTGTACTGCCACAATAATCCGGCAAGCTTAGTAGACCCTCTAGGATTGATCGTAACTTGGGATGATATAAAAGATGATCCAGAAAAGATTATGATGTATTGCACCCCTATTTGCGGTGTACCGGAAATGCAGAATGCCTCTGGACTTGCTCTTACCGGGGGCATGGTGTCCGGCAATCTGATTATGGGCGAATGGCTTCAGGCGGTATGGAATATATTTCAAGATTGGCTTACTGGCAAAATTCGACAGCAATGCGAAGATAATCCGTAGTTATTATATCAGATGTCGCGCTATTATATAGTCACCAGGTTGAATTCTGCCTGAAAAATACGGGAAATAATAGAAAATGAAAACAACGAGTATTCTTTTCGTGTTATTATTATGTGTATCGTGTAATTCGAGCAAGTCACAAAACAATACAGCCAAAGCAATCGATAAGATGCGTGTAGAGTACTCTCGCGGCCATTATTCGCACGTCTTGAGGGAACTTGATCGCATACAGCCCATTGCTCCCTCAAATTACGTGATTTATGAAATGCGGGCATGGGCACTGCACCAGATGAGTGAACAACGTAATGATACCACGATGATTCTCAGCAATTTAAATATCGCAATTGAACTCGCGCCATTAACTGCGTCACAATCCTATTATCTCCGTGGTATCATTTCGGATCGGCTTGGGTCTTCAGATTTGGCAATCAAGGATTATTCAACTGTCATAAGTATCTCGCCAACAAATCCAGATACCTTTTATTCATATGTTGAACGCGCGATCCTCTACGGCAAACAATCGAACTATGTTTCGGCAATCCATGATGCCCAGCGCGCAGCCAAATTATATCCTAATAAATATACGCCGTATCTGATAATGGCCAAGGCTTACCATGATATGGGCGAGCTCGGCGAAGCGGCTAAATGCTTGACTAATGCCGAGCGCATAGCGCCGTCAAATCCATTGATAATTCAAATGAAGCAAGATCTGGGCATAAATAAATCAAGGGGTCAGGATAAGGGGGCGATCCTATGAAATGATGTTATCGAGGCTTGGCGGAAAGGGGTAGGTCCTATAGAGTAATAAAATAGATTCACCATCATCCCATCGAAGCAGGTTATGAAGCTTTGACCTGCTAAATCCTTGGTGAATTCGCGGGGTATGGGGCGTTTTCCAGAATGGGCATTTACGATACCCGATTCGCGTGACTCGGGTTGTTCCGGCTCGGGGGCGTGGCCCCGCGAATCGTCTGCCGGGCTCCCGCGTTCATGCGCAAAGCATCGCACACGTCGTTCAACCCGATCGCGTGCGTGATTTGGGCAAACAACAGGGCCACCACATGGCTCCATGGGCTAAAGGTTCGACTCTGCGCTTCAACGCCGTATTGTTTAGCCCAATGGCTGACCAGATGTCCCGGAATCAGGTTGGACAATTGTTTGAGGATGGTGTACGCATGGCCCGCTGGAATGTGGTGTGGTGTTGTTTTCATCTCCTCCGTGTGGAGGATTTCAGCGCCGCATTCCAGCCTTTTCTTTCATCCGCCATGGGATGACAGTGATGAAAAATATCAAATTATGAAACCAACCCCTTTACGGTGTCGGCAGCGGATGGGTCAAGACGCAGTTGGGGATGGGCAAAGCCCCCAATTGTTTGGTGCGGTTGCAGAGGCTGGAAGACCGTGAAACACGGCGAATGGGGTTTTGAAGCTTGTTCCGAGGTTGAAAACATCATTTCATAGGACGGCCCCCTCGGCGGCAACAAGTTCCGGCGGGAGAAGTGCGTTGGGCGGGAATGAACAAATCGCCGTTTTGCGGCGTTAGCAGGTGTAATCGGCAATGGGCAGTCCTGTTGCGGTCGCGGGATAGGCCGCGTAGAGGTCAACATGAACAAAGACACAACGGATATATTGGCGATTGAAACGGACCAGCTCACCAAGAGTTTTGCGTCGGCGGCGGGGCCGGTGGTGGCGGTGCGGAAGATCAGTTTGCGTTTGGCGCCGGGTGAGTTTGTGGCGGTGATGGGGGCGAGTGGTTCGGGCAAGAGCACCTTGTTGCACCTGCTGGCCGGGCTGACCAAGCCGGATTCGGGGGTGGTCCGGATCATGGGGACGGAAATCAGTCAGTTGGGGGATCGGAAGCTGACGGATTTTCGGCGGCAGCACATCGGCCTGATTTTTCAGGCGTTCAATTTGATTCCATCGCTGACGGGGGAGGAAAACATTGAGTTGCCGATGCTGCTGGGCGGTGAGGCTGGGGATCCGGAGCGGGTGGAGAACCTGATTCAGCGGCTGGGATTGCAATGGGTGCGGGATCGTCATCCGGATGCCATGAGCGGCGGCGAGCAGCAGCGCATTGCGATTGCGCGGGCGCTGGTGCGGGGGCCTTCGCTGATTTTGGCTGACGAGCCGACGGGCAGCTTGGACTCGCACAACGGGCGCAAGCTCTGCGACTTGTTCCGCGAGTTGTGCGCGGAAAACGGCTCGACGGTGTTGATGGTGACGCACAACCCGGTGGTGGCGTTTGCGGCATCCCGGTTTTTAATTTTGCGTGATGGCGAATTGGTGGGGCAGCTCGACAAAAAGGATGGGGTAAGTGTCCAGGACTTAAACCGGTCGTATGTCTCATGGATGGAGCAGGATCTGGTGGAGGCTCGTCCGTGAAAAGTGTGCCGGTGCTGCTGAAGCTGATCCTCGCGCATAACCGCAAACGGCGGGCCCGGTTGGCGCTGGGGGTGTTGGGGATTGCGGTTTCGACCTGTCTGGTGGTCTGGGTGATTCGCGGCTACGAAGCGGCCTCGTTGGACAGCGCACGCAGCGCGCAACAAGAGGGCCGGTTTGATGCCGCCTTGACCCCGCCCCCGGCCGAGGGCATGGGAGGGGGGCGGGGGGGGCGTCCGGCGGGCGTGGAGGCGCCGCGCGAAGTGGCGGCCAAGTGGATTGAGGGATTACGGCAGGACGATGCCGTGGCGGAGGTTGTGCCGTTGGTGACGGGGCGGATCCGGCTGGTGGAGCCGCCGCCGCCGCCGGAATTATTTTATGGCGGCTCGCTAGTGGGCACGGACAGCGCGGACGCGTTGCAGGCGGTTGGCACCGGGCGTTGGCTGGCGGCAGATTCCACCGGGGAAGCGGTGATTTCCAGCGGCTTTGCCGAGCGCTACGGCTTGGCGCTGGGGCAAACCATCGTCCTGGGCGGGGTGAGCGCGGAAAAGAGTTTGGTGGTGGCGGGCATATTGCAGGAGACGGCGGGCGGGTCGCCGCGCCGGGGCGTGCCGCACTTGGCCGACGTGTATGTGCGGCGGGCGGCGGCGGATGAACTCAACGGCTACAGCGGGCGGATTGGCGCGGTGGTGGTGGCGTTGAAAGAAAAGGATGACGTGCCGGATTTTGTGCGCGAGTGGACAGCGCGGACGGCGGCGGAAAGGCCGCCGGTGATGGTGGCCCCGCTGCGCGCCGAAGGCCGACCGCAGGACAACCGGATGATGTGGATGGTGAAAGCGCAGGCCCAGAATGCCGTGGTGCTCGGTTTTCTGGCGGCGTGTTTCATCACGTTTGCGACGTTGAGCAGCGGGATGCGCGAACGCTTGCGCGAACTCGCCGCGCTACGGGCCATCGCGTTATCCAAGCCGCAACTGGTGTTGATGATTTTGCTTGAGGCCATCCTCATCGCGTTCGTGGGGTGGGGGCTGGGGTTGATTTTGGCGCGCGGGCTGGTGCGCTTGGGCACCGCGTGGGCGGTCCATATGAAGTTTTTCAAGGCGGGCGCCTTTACGGATTTCCCGCTGGGCTGGACGGCCATTGGTGTCGCGGGCACCAGCGCGTTGCTGGGCGCGTTGGCGGCGGCCCTGCCGCCCATTTGGGCCGGCTGCCGGTTGCGCCCCATGGACATTTTGGGCGGGCCCACGGAGCCCGTGACGCGCCGTTTCCCGTGGCGCATGGTGAGTTTGGGCGTGCTGCTGACGGCGCTGAATCCGGTGCTGGTGCTGCTGGCCAAGGTGGAGCCGTTCCATACCTTTTTTGCGCATACCGCCCAAATGGGCTTTGCGCCATCGCTGTTGAGTTCCCCCCTGGCCATTGTGGGGCTGGTTTTGGTGACGCCGTTGATGGTGCGGGTGGTGGAGTGGGTGTGCGCCCCGCTGTTGGCCGCGCTGCTACGGCTGGAACGGCGGCTGTTGCGGCAACAACTGACCGGCAATCTGCGGCGCACGGTCGGCACAACGGTTGCGCTGTCGGCGGGGCTGACGCTATTTGTCACGGCGCTGGTGTGGGGCTATTCGATGTTGGTGCCCTTCACGCCGGATGAGAGTTTGCCGCAAATGCTGGTATCGGTTTTGCCGGCGGGGGTCCCCATGGAGGCGGCGGGAGAAGTGGCCGCGGTGGAGGGTGTGAAGCCCGACAACTGCCTGCCGCTGGCGGTGGAGCAGCCGCGTCTGACCGATGCCACGCTGGCGTTGCCCGCCTTTGAGTCGGTGGACCCATCCCAGCAGCACCTCTTGCTGATGGGCGTGGACCCGGCGCGGGCGTTTGGCGGCCGCGCGCCGCTATTCCGGCTGAAGTTTGCGCAAGGCGATGTGGCCACCGCCGCGCAAAAGCTGGCCACGGGCCGCTACTGTCTGGTGCCCGACCATTTCTGCACGCAGACCGGGCTGGGGCTGGGCGACAAGTTTAGCGTGGCGGCGCCCAATGTGCCGGGGCGCGAAATCGAATATGAAATTGCCGGCGTGGTGGAGATTCCCGGCTGGAACTGG
>CAZNGD010000182.1:0-4792 GCA_964572295.1 uncultured Verrucomicrobiota bacterium | reverse complement strand
ATGTTCACCTCCAACGAAACCCCCGACGCCGAATTCCGCGCCGCCCGCGAACTCGATGCCATCATCAACCTCGACGACATCACCCACATTGATGCCCTCATCGCCGCCACCGGCTCGCTGCCCGCCACCCTTTGCTTCCGCTATAACCCCGGCCCCATCAAAGCAGGCAATGACATCATCGGCCACCCCGAAGAAGCCAAATACGGCCTGACCCGCGACCAACTGTTCACCGCCTATGCCCGCGCCCGCGATCTCGGCGTCACCACCTTCGGCCTGCACACCATGGTCGTCTCCAACGAGCTGGACGAGCGCTACCACATTGAAACCGCCCGCATGTTGTTTGAGCTGGTCGTGGAAATCCACCAACGCCTCGGCATCCGCATTTCGTTCATCAATACCGGCGGCGGCATCGGCATCCCCTACCGCCCCGAACAAAAAGAGGTGGACTACGCCATCCTCGCCCGCGGCGCGCGCCAGCTTTACGACCAAATCATCGTGCCCGCCGGCCTCGCCCCCCTCGCCTACAACATGGAATGCGGCCGCGCCATCACCGGCCCCTACGGCTGGCTCGTCACCCGCGCCATCCGCCACAAGGAAACCTACCGCTCCTACATCGGCGTGGATGCCTCCATGGCCAACCTCATGCGCCCCGGCCTCTACGGCGCCTATCACCACCTCACCGTCCTCGGCAAGGAAAACGCCCCCGCCACCAAAACCTATGATGTCGTCGGTTCCCTCTGCGAAAATTGCGACAAGTTCGCCATCCAGCGCCAGCTCCCCGAAATCGCCGCCGGCGATCTGGTCGTCATCCACGACACCGGCGCGCACGGCCACGCCATGGGCTACAACTACAACGGGAAAACCCGCTCCGCCGAGCTCCTCCTGCGCCCCGACGGCTCCGTCATCCAAATCCGCCGCGCCGAAACCCTCGCCGACCTCTTCGCCACCCTCGACCTCCCCGCCGCCGCCGCTTTCCATTGACCCTTCGGTCAGATTGCAGGGCTGGAACGGCCCCAGACCTTCCAGCCTTTTTCCAGTCTTGCGCCCGCCCCAAACGCCACACTGTCCAGAGTTTATAAACTCTGGACAAATTTAAGGTGAGTAATATTTTGGGTTCCTCGCTGTTTTCAGTGGCTGAATCGTCCCTTTTGGGGCGTGGAAGCGGCAGTCGTCAGGCCAACCTCCTTTTTTGCCATTTGACCCGTGCCATCCAGAGTTTATAAAACATGGATAGATTTAATAATATTCATATCTCATTTATATACAACTTGATGGGTATATTTTTTCGGCCTTTTTGAATTGGCTGTTTTGAAGGTGCCATCCACATTTTATAAACTCTGGATAAATTTAAGACGAGTAATTTTTGCGTTTTTATCTGTGCGGTGCCGACCCGCACGGTGATTGTCGCCCCCACCACTCTCGCGGAAAAATCGGCAAAGAACCAAGCGGTTGGATTGTCGGGCTGGAGCGGTCACCGACCTTCCAGCCGCTCCCGGCGGGCGCTTTTTCCCAACCCGCGAAATTGGGTTTGTTGTGCGCCGCCGGGTGTGGTTCGATTCATGGCAAGGTGAACGCATGAGAGTCAAACCCCGGACCCGGCTGTTGATTGTCACCTTATGGTGTTGCGCCACGGTCGGCTGGTCGCAAACCGCCCCCCCACCGCTGGGCTGTTTCCCGCACACGAATGGAACCACCTTCCGCGTCTGGGCGCCCAACGCCACCAACGTCGCGCTCGGGGGCGATTTCAACAACTGGCAGGCCGCCGCCATGCGGCCCGAAACGGTCGGACTCTGGAGCCTCACCATCCCCGCCGCGCTGCCCGGCCAGCACTACAAATATCTCATCAACAACACGCTCTGGAAGCGCGACCCGCGCGCGCGGCAAGTCAATCACTCCAATGGCGATTCCATTGTCTATGACCCTGCCGCCTTCGACTGGGGCGCGGACCGCCCTCCCCGCCTCGCGCGCCACGACTGGGTGATCTATCAACTGCACATCGGCACCTTTGCCGGCCGCCCGCTGCCGGCCACGTTCGATGACGCCATCCCGCACCTTGACCACATTCGCGCGCTCGGCTGCACCGCCGTTGCGCCGCTGCCGGTCAACGAATTCCCCGGCGCATTCAGTTGGGGCTATAACCCGAGCGATCCCTACGCCATCGAGACCGATTACGGCGGACCCGATGCCTTCAAACGCTTTGTCCACGCCGCCCACGCGCGCGGCCTCGCCGTCATTGCCGATGTCATCCACAATCACTACGGCCCCACCGATCTCGACCTTTGGCGCTTCGATGGCGCGTTTTGGAACGGCGACTACGGCGGGATTTATTTCTACAACGACACCCGCACCGAAACGCCCTGGGGCCACACCCGCCCCGACTTTGGCCGCCCCGAAGTCCGCACCTATATTCGTGATCATATTTTCATGTATGTGGACGAATATCACGTGGATGGATTCCGCTGGGATTCCATCTATCATATTATCAATTCCGGCTGGGGCCCCAACCCCGAAGCCATCCAGATGCTGCACGACATCAACCACGAACTCGCCCAGGCCCGGCCCGATATTCTCCGCATCGCCGAAGACCATGGCTTCGACCACGACATGGGCTTCGATGCCCAATGGGATGTCGGCCACCGCTGGGCGCTGTTCAATCAGCTCGTCACCGCCCATGACCCCGAACGCGATATGCACACCGTCGCGGGCACCCTCACCGACTGGCCCGGCTTCCAGCGCATCATCTTCACCGAGGCCCACGACTACGTGGCCACCATGAACGACAACCGCAGCCGCGTGCCGTCCATGATCCACCCCGAAGACCCCACCAGCATCTGGGCCCGCCAGCGCGCCCTGCTCGGCGCGGCCATGCTCTTCACCACCCCCGGTCTGCCCATGATCTTCCAAGGCCAGGAAATGCTGGAAACCCGCGCTTTTCATGATGATGTCCCCCTGAACTGGAACCTCACCAACACCTACGCCGGCAACGTTCAAGCCTATGCCGACCTGATCCACCTGCGCCGCAATTTGGCCGGCGCCACCCCCGGCCTGCAAGGCTCCGGCGTCTATGTGCAACACCTCGACGACACCCAAAAAGTCATCGCCTTCACCCGCTGGAATCAGGGCGGCCAAACGGACGATGTCGTCGTGATCGCCAACTTCTCCAACAACGTCTTTGACCAAAATAACTACGTCATCCCCTTCCCCTCTGCGGGCACCTGGCACCGCCATTTCAACAGCGACTCCGCCCGTTACTTTCCCGACTTTGGCGACGTGGGCACGGCCCAGGTGGAAGCCTCCGGCAACCCACCCACCGCCCCCGTCAACATGGGCCGCTACAGCCTCCAGATTTTCTCGAAAAACGTGCCGGATTCCCCGCCCTCGGCAACTCCTTCAGATTGACGGGCTAATTACCGTGGGGATAGGCCACCGGCGATGTCGAATTGTCGGGCTGGAGCGGTCACCGACCTTCCAGCCTCAGGGATTTTGCATCAGCAGCCTCAAAGTTTTTCGTAGCGTTCCAGCGCCGCGCCACTCGCCACGCGTTGCCAATGCTGATAATAAGAATCCGCCCGGCGATACCCGCCATGGTCGCGCACCGTGGCCGAACAATCCACCACATGCACGTTGGGACAATGCTGCAGCGTGATCGCCCGGCTGCGCGGCCCCTTCAGCCCCAGCGCCGGCTGAATCCCGTCCGGGCTATCCCCCACCGGATACGCCTGCCGCAAAATCTTGTCATGACGCGAATGATACACCACGCAGCGCGCGCAAGACCGCAGCGCGGGATGAAAAAACCGGCCGGGTTCCAAAATCGTATGGTCCACCGCCGGGGCGCTCAGCAGGAGTTGGGCGATGGCCGTGCCCTCCTTTTTCCGCAACGCGCTCAACGCCACCCGCGCGCCAAGCGAATGGGTTTGCACATCCACCGCCCGCGCCGTGGGGCGCAGCTCATTCACCAAATCGCGCAGAAACAGCCCCGCCTGATTCGCCGCGCGCCGCGCAAACAAAAACGCCACCCGCGTCCACCCCGGCCAGGCAAAGCCCAGCGTCAGCCCATACCCTGGCGGCCCCAGCCGTTCCTGCATCTCGCCATACGCGGCCAACACATCATTCAGCTTGGTGTTGTAGCCATGCACCAGAATACACACCCCCTGCCCCGCCGCCCGCGCGCGCAAATCGGGCAACCCCATGCTCTGGAACTCGCCCGGCCGCGCCGGGTCGGGATACTCCCGCACCAACAGCCGCCCCGCCAGCGCGCAATCCGACGCAAACCCCTGCCGACAGCTCACCACGATCATGGCCCCATTTTCTCAAAATCCCCGCCCAAGCCAATCCCGGAATCGCCCACCCACCCAATTTTTCCACACCGTGGAAAACTTTTTTCCACAGTGTGGAACGAATTCGCCCGATTTTTCCACAGTGTGGAAAACCAGCAAACCAAGCAGGAAAACAGGAATCAACAGGAGGGCAGGAAAGGACGTGGTAAAGAAAACAGGACCGATCAGACCGATCGGACCGATTTTTTTGCCGCTCTGGATCTCTCCGCCGGGCGTTGCGCGAGGCGGAGCGGAAATCAAGAGGCCGTGCCGGGCCTTGTCCGCTGTGCGCAGCACTGCGAACGGAGGATTTCTTGCGGATTTTGGCGGGGCTGTTGCGCGCCGCAAGGCGGCGGTAGAGGTCAGAAGTCAGGTGAAAACCCCCGAACGAACAGCACCGGGCTCAACGAGCCCGGCCACAGAACAGCCGACGATGCAAAGGTTCAGACTGTAGCCGGGGGCGGTGACCCCGGCAG
>CAZNGD010000181.1:0-4829 GCA_964572295.1 uncultured Verrucomicrobiota bacterium | reverse complement strand
CTGCCGGTGCTGTACAAAAACAACCGGGCGGGTTGCGCCGCCGCCAGAAACGCCGCCCACGAGGCGTGGACTTGCACCTGCACATCGTCCCAATAATCCAGTCCGGCGCGGCGTAGTTGCGCGTTGGTGATCTGGAAGCCCAGCGGCTCCACCAAGTGCAGCCGCGTGTCCGTGGCCGCGCACAGCCGCGCGATGTTGCCGGTGTTGGGCGGAATCTCCGGGCTGACCAGCACCACGTGCAGCGGCGGGGTGGGCCACCGGAAATCAAAGTCGGCGCGACGCGCGTGGGCGTGCTTCATGGATCGGGCGTGGCCGGCGGCGCGGCCTTTTGCTTCTTGGCGGGCTGGCGCGCCTTGCGCCAGTCCAGCAGCCGTCGTTGCAGGTAGTCGTTCTCGAAGCGGGTGAGGTCCACTTCGTAATCGAAGCCGGCGGCCAGCGCGCCCTGATTGCCCATGATGCACACCTTGGCATTCACAAATTGCTCCGGCTCGAAATGCAGCGTGGGGTCGTAGGGATACAGCACTTTGGCCACCTTGCCGGCGCGAATGGAATCCGGAAAGCGCTGGAGCTGGTTGCGGCTGGGCACGGCCTTGCGGTGGAGTTGGTCGGATACCGCAGCCTCATACATGACCTCGGCGCGATTTTCCGGCACGTTCCAAATCACCACGTCAATCTCGCCCAGCGTGCGGCCGGATTCGTCGTGATAGCTGAAGTTGCACAGCGCCTTGGTTTTCTTGGGATCGTGCCGCGAGTTGTACTGGATGGCGGCCAGGCATTCGAGGATGGTGCCAATGCTGCCCCACTTGGCGTCTTCCAGATCGCGCAGTTGTTCAAAATATCGTTGGATCAGCGGGCGGCGGGCTTCGGCAATGGAGGCGGGCCACGACGAAATGATCTCTTCCACCGGCATGGATTCATCGCGCCAGGAAACGACCACGGGCGCGGCCGGTGCGGCCGGCGCGACGGTGGGCGGCGGCGGGGCCTCGGCGGCGCGCGGCGCGCGGCGCGCATGCCCAAAGAGGGCCACCGCCACGATGAAGGCCAGGCCGCCAATGGCGGCCACGAGCGGCCATTGGCGCGGTGCGCGCGGCGCGGGCGCCGGCGCGGCCTCGGCGGGCGACCGGTGCGGCGGCGGGATCATTCCGGCGGCGGTCGGCAGCGGCGCGGTGGGAATGGCAAACGAAGTGGTGGGCGAGAGGGGGCCGGTTTTGTGCGCCGCCGCTGGCGGGGTCATGATCCGAATGCCAGCCGCGCCGCCTGCGGCGGCCGGCGTGACGCGAATGGACGACGGGCGACTGGTGGTGGCGGGCAGGATTTTGCGCAGCGCGCCCAGCGCGGCCACCGCCGAGGGAAAGCGGTCGTCGGGATCGTAGGCCATGGCCTTCATGACCCAGTCGCACAGCGCCTTGGGCAGGTCGGGGCGCCACTCGTGCAGCGACTTGATGCGATTTTCCAGCCGGCTGGTAATCAGGGCGGGGATGGTGTCGCCGAGGATGGCGTTCTGGCCGGAGAGCAAATAGTAGAAGACACAGCCGATGGCGTAGATGTCCGTGCGCGCGTCGAGCGGCAGATGGCGCAGTTGTTCGGGCGCGATGTAGAGAATGGAGCCATAAATGGACGTGTTGCCTTCCATGCTTTGCGCCGTGGGCTGGGTGACAAAACGGGCGAGGCCGAAATCCAACACCTTGTATTGCCACGCGCCGCTGGGCAGCCGCGAGCGCATGATGTTTTGCGGCTTGAGGTCGCGGTGAATCATGCCGACCTGATGCGCCGCCGCCAGCGCTTCGAGCACCTGTTGCGCGGCTTCGGCAAACTCATCCAGGCTGAAGGGCGCGCGGTGCACGGCCTGATTCAACGTTTCGCCGTCAATGAATTCCATGACGACGTACGGCCCCTTGGCATCCACGCCAAAATCGTGAATGGTCAGAATGTTGGGATGCTGAATGGCGGCCAGGGTCATGGCCTCGCGCCAGAGGCGTTCGGTGCCGGCGGGATCGTCGAGCATCGGTTCCAGCGGGTTCCAGCGTTTGATGGCCACTTGCCGCTTCAACTGCGCGTCCCACGTCAGAAAGACCGTGCCGGAACCGCCGGAGCCGAGCGAGCGGCGGATTTCATAGCGGGCGGCGATCAGGTCATCGGGTGGCGGTGGGGCAGAATCGGGAGCCGGGCTATTCGTATTCATCGGGCCAAAGTATAGCGGGGCCGCCGCGTTTTGTCGAGTTGGGCGACGGGGCCGGGGGGGGGGCGGACTTTCCGGCTTTCCTGCGGGCGGCATTTACGGATAATGGCCGCATGAGAACATTGGCATGGTGGCTGGCGGTGTGGGGTGTGGGCCTGGCGGCGGTGGCGGCGGATGTCTTTCCACGGCCCGGCTGGCAGGAGGCGCCGAATCCGCTGGCCGGCGAATGGGCGGTGAAGGGCGGCCAGTTGACGGTGTATGCCGGGCCCTATCCCAAAAGCTTCAACTATTACCTCGACCAAAATGTGTTTTCCGCCGAGCTGTTCGGCCAGTTGTATGAAACGCTGCTGACGGAAAATCCGGTGACGCTGGAGCTGGAGCCCATGCTCGCCAGCCGCTGCACGCTGGGCGATGACCGCAGGACGTTCACCTTTCATCTGGACCCGCGCGCGCGCTGGAGCGATGGCCGGCCCGTCACCGCCGCCGATGTGCGCTGGACGTTCGACGCGGTCATGGAGCCGCGCCACCTGACCGGGCCGCATAAAATCGGGCTGGGCCGGTTTGCGCCGCCGGAGGTGCTGGATGAGCACACCATCCGCTTTGTGGCCAACGAGGTGCACTGGGTCAATCTGCTGGTCTTGGCCAGCTTGCAGGTGCTGCCGCAACACGCCTGGGCCGGGCAGGATTTCAATTGGCAGAACTTCGAGTTCCCCGTGGTGTCGGGCCCGTACCGGCTGGGACGCATCAAGGAAGGCCTCTACGCCACGCTGGAGCGCCGCGCCGATTGGTGGGCGGCGGATCGCCCGCGCTTTCAGCACGTGGCCAACTTCGCCACGCTGCGGTACCGGTTTTTCGAGGAAACGGAAAACGCCTTCGAGGCCTTCAAAAAGGGCGAGATTGATTTGTGCCCGATTAACGCGGCGCACCGCTGGGCCAATCAGACCAGCGGCGACAAATATGACCGCAACTGGATTGTGAAGCAGGAGGTGGCCAACCTCAATCCGGTGGGCTTTCAGGGCATCGCGCTCAATCTGCGCCGCCCGCCCTTGGACGATCCGCGCGTGCGCCGTGCGCTGGCCCATTTGTTTAACCGCGAAAAAATGAACGCCACGCTGATGTTCAACGCCTACTTTTTGCAGCGGTCCCATTACGAGATTCTCTACGACGACGCGCACCCGTGCCCCAACGAGGAGATTCGCTTCGACAAGGAAAAGGCGCGCGCGTTGCTGGCCGAGGCCGGCTGGCGCGCCGATCCGGCCACCGGGCGGCTGATGAAGGAGGGGCGGCCGCTGCGCCTGCAATATCTCTCGCGCGGCGGTACGGACGACAAGTTCATTGCCATGTTTCAGGAAGACCTGAAAGATGTGGGCATCACGCTGCACGTGGATAAAAAGGATTGGGCGGCGTGGGCCAAGGACATGGATCACTACAACTACGACATGACCTGGGCCGCGTGGAGTGGGGGCCTGTATCCCGATCCGGAAAGCATGTGGTTATCCAGCGAGGCCGACCGCCCCGCCGGGCAGAACATCACCGGCTACAAAAATCCGGCGGTGGACGAATTGATTGCGGCGCAGCGCGCCGAGTTCGATGTGCACCGGCGCGCCGAGCTGGTGCGGCGGATTGATGGGCTGGTCACGCGCGACGTGCCCTATATTTTGCTGTGGAACCTGAACTACACCCGTCTGCTGTGGTGGAACAAGTTTGGCATGCCCGATGCGCCCTTGGGCAAATACGGCAGCGAACGGGCCGCCGCGAGTTATTGGTGGTATGACCCCGATGCCGTGGCCGACCTGCAACACGCGCAGGCGCTGGGCCGTGCGCTCCCACCACGCCCCCTCCGCAGCACCTACACCGATCCCGAACCCTGACCCCGCCGGGGGGGGGGGGGGGGGGGGGGGGGCGGAAATGGGCCGCGAAAAGCCTGCTAAATCGGGGGAAATCCCGTATTCCAGTCGAAAATGCGGCCCACAGGAGTTGGGCACCCCGCAAATGGCCGGGATCGAAGCGGTTTACCCGCAGGAAAATCGCCCGGTTTAGGACGGGTTTTCATTGCTTTTTTACGCCGTTTGGCTACACTGCTTCCATTATTTGAATAGAGAGAAATCAGATTTATGTCAGAGCAAGAATTGAAGCCAGATGCCGAGGTCGTTCCCGCCGCCCAACCCGAAGCCTATGATGGGTCGAAAATCCAGGTCCTGGAAGGGCTGGAGGCCGTGCGTAAGCGCCCGGCCATGTATATCGGCGATACGTTTCAGCGCGGCCTGCACCATTGCGTGTATGAAGTGGTGGACAACTCCATTGATGAAGCCCTGGCCGGATACTGCACGCGCATTCAGGTGCATCTGGCGGCGGATGGATCGGTGTCCGTCTCCGATAACGGGCGCGGCATTCCCGTGGACCCGCATCCGAAACTGAACAAGCCCGCCGTGGAAGTGGCGCTGACGGTGCTGCACGCGGGCGGCAAGTTCGATCACGGCAGCTACAAGGTTTCCGGCGGCTTGCACGGCGTGGGCGTGAGCTGCGTGAATGCGCTCAGCGAGTGGATGGAAGTGGAAGTGCGGCGCAGCGGCAAGATTTACCGGATGCGGTTCGAGCGCGGCGTGACCACCTCGCCGCTGGAGGTCATCGGCTCCTGCACGGACCAGGG
>CAZNGD010000180.1:0-4834 GCA_964572295.1 uncultured Verrucomicrobiota bacterium | reverse complement strand
GGCTTTTTTGTAGGCGCCGTAGAGGACGTAGATGCGCTGGTAGTAGGCGATGGCCTGGCGGTATTCCTGCTGTGCGGCCATGCAGGCGGCGATGCCCAGCAGCGCGTCGGGTTTCAGGCGGCGCGGCGCGGCGCGGTTGGCGAGGATGGTGTTGAAGTCGCTGATGGCCTCGCCGTAGCGCTGGAGGCCCAGGAGCGCTTCGGCGCGGATGAAGGTGGATTCGAGCAGCAGGTCCACCTCGGCGGCGTTGTTGAGCACGGAGTCGCTGAAGAGCAGCGCGGCGGTGTAGTCCTTTTGCTGCAGCGCCTGCTGGGCCAGCAGCGTTTGCGCGGCGGGCACGTGGCGCGAGTCGGGATATTTTTCGAGCAGCATTTCCAGGTTGGGGATGCCGGAGTCGGGCATGCCGTGTTCAATCCAGGCGCGGCCCAGCCAGATGAGCGTTTCCGCGCCGAGATATTCCGGCTTGAAGCGGCCGGAGAACACCGCGAGCTGGCGGGCCTGCTGGTCGGCGGGGAGGATTTGGGCCTGGGCCCAGGCGAGGCGCGAGGCGAGGGTCACGCGCTGGCTGGCGAGCGCCTTGTCGTAGCGCGTGCGCAGCTCGGTGGCGTAGTCGTCGCTGCCGCGCGGGTACATGCCGGCGAGGTCGCTGAGCATCAGGTCAAAGCCTTCCCAGGCGGGGGTGTTGCCGTGGCGTTCGATCATCTGCCAGTAGAGCGCGCGGGCCCGGTCGGGCATCTTGATTTGCTTGAGCGCCCAGCCCGCGTTGTAGGCGGCGTCAATGATGTTGCCATCGTTGGGCATGTCCTTGATGAATTGGACATAGTCGCGCGACATGGCTTCGTATTCGTTGGTTTCGGCCAGCGCCTTGTACACGCGGGCAATCTGGGTGAGGGCCATGTAGTAGAACGGGCCGGCTTCGGGGCGCATGGCCTGGTGGTAGGACACCTTGGCGGCATCCAGGTCGCCGAGGGCGGCGAGGGCATCGCCGCGCATGATGGCGGCTTCATGGCGGAAGTAGTGGTTGGGGTTGGCCACGAGCCAGGCGGCGACATCATCGGCGCACTGCTGATAGTCTTCGAGCGCGTAGCGGCAGCAGGCGGCGCGGTAGAGCGCCTCCGGCGCGTAGTTGTTCATCGGGTTGTTCTTGGCGTAGTCCAGGAACAGCGGGAGCGCGGCGGCGTACTGGCCGTCATAATAGTGGGAAATGGGCAGCCAGTATTGCACGTCGGGCGCGAGGTTGTGCGTGGGATGGGCCTGCAGCCACGCCTGGAAGCGCTGGATGGCCTCCTCGAAGCGCTCCTGCATGGCGATGGACAGCGCCAGATAAAAATCAATCCGCGCGCGCTGCGGATGCTCCGGGAAACGGCGCACGAGTTTGCGCATTTCGATTTCGGCATCCTCGAATTGCTCGGTGTTGATGAACGATTCCGCGCGCAGGAAGGCGACCGTGGGCACGTTGATCCAGCGGTTGGAATAGACGCCGACCTCTGCCTCTTCCAGCGTCCAGGCGGGGCGGCTGCCGGCGGGCGCGCCGCCGTCCAAGTCCTCGCCCAGATCGAACATCCCCTCGGCGCTGTCGGCCTTGACCACATCGCCATCCTTGGCCAGTTTCTTTTTGCCGGCCCAGCCGCCGAGGCGCTTGGCCTTGGCGCGCCGCTCCAGATGGCGCAGCCGTTCAAATTGCGAATCCACGGAATTGCCGTTGGGCAGTACGGTGGATGCGCCATAGACCCGCGCGAGGCCGTTGGCCACAAGCTGTTCGCCGAGGTCATCCTTGCCCACCTTCACCAGCCCGAAGAACCGCTTCTGCTGGCTGCTGCCCATGGCGTCTTCCCAGCGGGTCCAGACCACGAACTTCTGCCCGGCCAGCATCTTGCGCGTGAACTTTTTGCCCAGGTTGCCCAGCGGCACCACTTGCGTGTCGGAGATGTTGAAGTAGCCCGCCTGGTCCTTGTTGCGGTCCTCAAATTCCTTGGTGGTTTCCGGACAGTCCACATAGTAGAGCCGGATGATCAGGTCGCGGTTTTTGTGGCGGATGTGGAAACTGTCGCCGTCCATGTAGCCATCGGCGAGCACGCAGTCGTCGAGTTGTTCCCACTTGCCTGCGGCGGCGCGGGCGGACGGGACGGCGCACAGCCCGCCCGCCAGCAGGGCGGCGGTCAGCGCGCGGGTCAGCCACGGAATGGAGTGCCGGGCGCTCATTCCCACTTGCCTTCCGGATCATAGGTGGCCAGATAGTGATCGGCCTCGATGACCAAATCGTTGAAGCGCCGCAGCCGCGAGATGGCGAGAATCAAATCGAAGTGGCCCGCCTCGCGCACGGTGTCCTCCTCGGCGATGGCCACCACGCGGGTGAAGGCCGCGCGCGCCTCCCAGTAGCGGTCGGTGTTGAAGAAGCAACGCCCGATGCGGTGGAACAGATTGGCGTCGTAGTCCGGCAGTGCGGCGAGTTTGGCGGCCATTTCCCTGGCCTGGTTGAGATCATTGGCGAGGCGGCGTTCCTCCTGGAAGTGGGAGCGCAGGTTGCGCATGTCCATGCGGCCCGATTGCGTGGCGGCCAGTTGCGCCTCGAGCGTGCGCACGTCATTTTGCATGTGCGTTTGCAGCGCGCGGCGGGTCTTCACCCGGCGGTAGGCTTTCAGCGCCTCGTCGTATTCGGTGTCGTTGAACATGAAGTCGCCGATTTCAAACGCGAGGAAGTTGCAATAGGTGATGACCGACCACGAACGCGGGCGTTTTTCGATGGTCTCCAGCAGCGCGATGGCCTCTTTGCCCTTGCCGTCATCGAAGGTGGCGCGCGCGCAGAACGCGCCGGCCTGGCCCCACAGCGGGCTGTTTTCGTAGAGCCGCATAAAGTCCGCGAACGCGGCGGCGGCCAGCGCGGAGTTTTCCTGAATCAGCCGGCAGATGCCGGTCTGGTAGAGCGCGTCCTCCGAAAAGGGCGAGCGCGGATAGGTCGAGCGCAACTTTTGGTAGGCCACCACGGCCAGCTCGTATTCCTCCAACTGCTGCTGCGCGGAGGCGATGCGGAAGAGGGCTTCGTCGGCAAATTTCGATTCGGGATACTGCGCGATATATTCCTCGAAGGCCTTGATGGCATCCGCCGAGCGGCCCAGGTTGTAGAGCGCGCACGCCCGCGCGTACATGGCCAGATCAATCTGCGTGCGCAGCTCCGGCTCCTTGCCGAACACCTTGACCAGTTGGTCGAGAAACTCCACGGACTGCTCATAGTTGCCCGCCACAAAACGGCTCATGCCGCTTTGGTAGAGGGCTTCGGGGGAATCGTCCGGCCCTTCCTGCGCGAGGGCGGGCAGCCGCAGCAAAAACGCCAGGGCCACTGACGTCATAAGGGTTGAAAACCGTTTGGTGGCGCTAGGCATCATGCAAGGGGAAACTCTACGGGATGCGCCACAAAAAATCACGCTCTTTTTTGGGCCATCCGGTTTGCCGTTTTACATGGGGGGGGGGGCACCCGCGCCGGCGCGCGGACCGCGCTCCGGCTTCAGGACGGGGTTCGCGCCGCCCGGAATAACTCGCGCGTATAACTGCGGACATTGCGGTCGGCCAGATGGTCGAACAGCATGGGCATGTCGGAGCCGAAACTGACCCGCCGGCGCGGGTGGGGGTCCAGCTCGGCGTAGATCAGGTCATCCACCGCCCGGGCCAGCGCGACGGTTTGCGCCAGCGGGGAGACAATCATGGAATGCCCGAAATAGGTGGTGCCCGCGGCATCGGACCCCACCGAGTTGGCGGCAATGTGATGGAGGTGGTTTTCGTAGGCGCGCATCTGGTTGGTGCCTTCCCAGATCTCGAAGCTGCGCATCAGCGCCGAAGGGCGACACAGAATCCGCGCGCCCTTGACCGCCAGAATGCGGGCGATTTCCGGGAAGTCGCCGTCGTAGCAAATGTGAATGCCGATGGGGCCGATTGCGGTGCGGAAGACGGGGAAGTCGCGGCCGGGGGTGGCCCAGCCGTTGTTCTCCAACCGCTCGGTCGGGAAGAGGTGCGTCTTGCGATAGGCCCCCAGATTTTCGCCGCGCGAATCAATCAGAAACGCGGAGTTATACACCACGCCGCGCTTGGGCCCGCGTTCGTAGGTGGGCAGCACGCAGTGAATCCGCAGCTCGCGGCAGGCGGCCTGGATGGGCGCGAGCAGCGCCGCCGTGCGCGGCAAAAAGTCGTACAGCTCCGCAGGCGCCATGGCCGGGTTGTAGCCGGTGGTGATGGATTCCGGCAGCACGAGCAGCTTGGCGTTGACCTCGCGCGCGGCGCGGCGCAGATAATGAATGCAACGCTCCACGTTGGCGGGAATGTCGTTGGGCGCCACCGCAAATTGCGCGGCGGCCACCACCACGCGGCGGGCAGTGGCGGGCGGGGCGGGTTTTCTTTTTTTCATGGCGTTCCTTTCCGTGGGCGGGTCGCGGGTCAGCCGGCGCAGCCGTTCGGGATGCGATACAACCCGCCGGAGGCATTCACAAGGTCTTCGAGCGAATGCACGGGCAGCAGGTCGGTGGTGGCGGTGGCAGGGTCCAGCCCGAGGTCGGCCACGGTTTTGACGAGGCCTGCGGCGCGGAGCGCGTCGCGCGCGGCGGGGGTGCTGGTTTGGCCGACGGGCGTATCGCCCGCGACGGCCGCCACGGCCTGCTGGCGCGTGGCGCTGTCCACGCATTTGTCGAGATGGGCAATGCCGTTTTCCGTGACGATGTGCGTCACCTGGTCGCCGGCAATCATCACCGGCGGCTCCGCAAACACGCCGTCCTTGTAAAGTTGCTGGGCATCGAGTTCCTCCACAAACACCGGGATGTTTTTCTTTTCGGAGCGGGTGGGGGTCAGT
>CAZNGD010000179.1:4782-4855 GCA_964572295.1 uncultured Verrucomicrobiota bacterium | reverse complement strand
GAACCCGCGACGTTCAGCTTGGGAAGCTGACATTCTACCGCTGAATTACTCCCGCATTCAGTAGACGCATATC
>CAZNGD010000179.1:0-4682 GCA_964572295.1 uncultured Verrucomicrobiota bacterium | reverse complement strand
TTTCAACCCGCGATCCCGCCGCAGGCGGGACAAGCGTTCAGCCCCGCCCCGCTTCCGCGGGGTTGGGAAGCTGACATTCTACCGCTGAATTACTCCCGCATTCAGTAGACGCATATCTACCCTAGCCCCGGCTGCTTGTCCACCGTGTTTTTGATCGGCGGCAGTCGAATCCGAAGTGGTTTCAACCCGCGATCCCGCCGCAGGCGGGACAAGCGTTCAGCCCCGCCCCGCTTCTGCGGGGTTGGGAAGCTGACATTCCACCGCTGAATTACTCCCGCAGCGCGAGGCGGTTGTCCATGCGTTTGTATTGCGGCGGGAGGCAATTGCGATATAGTGCGGGGCATGAGTTGTCCCGGATGGAGAGTTGTGGCGTGGTGGCTGGTGGCTGGCGGGCTGGCTGGGCTGCTGTCGGCCAATGCGGCCACCACAAATCTGACGCACGCGGGAGGGCGCATCGTGGGGACCATAATCATGGAAGCGGGCGAGATTCCCCCACTTTTTGTGACCTGTTGGCCGGTGGCAGCGAAGGCTGTTGAATCCTTGGTGGGGGTGCCTGAAGAGCCCGCCGAACTGACGATCCGGTTGCGCCCCCCCCCCACTGCCGGACAACGTCTGCGCGCCTTTTGGCATGGCGAGGTGTTTGCCATGCAGCACGGGGATACCATTGAAATTCACGTGGAGACTGATTCGCTGAAACTCTCTTTCCGGCTGGCGCACGAGATGTGCCACTGGGTGGTGGCTAAACGCCACCCCGGTCGGCTGCCGCTCTGGCTGGATGAGGGGCTGGCCCAAATGGCTGGCGATGCGGCGGCGCAAACCGCCGCGCGGATGAATAAGCAATCGTTACAGCGTCCGCAGCCGCCCAAGCTGTCCGGCAATCTTCTGACGCTGACGGAGCTGACGGCGCTGACCACGTACCCGGTTGGCCGGCACCGCGTGGCCGCGTTTTATTGGCAGGCGGAGGCGCTGGCGCGGCACCTGCACCAACGGCTCGGGCCGCAGGAGTTTGCGGTGTATTTGTCGTTGCTGGGCGCCCCCACCCCGCCGACATGGCAGGCGCCATTGCGCGAGCGGTGGTATTTTTCCGATGATGACATCGCCTGGCTGGATGAACGCCTCCACCCGCAACCTGCGGACGGGTCCCCGATCAGAAAGTCGCCATGACGCGCTGGCACACGACCCAACGCGATGATCACGAACGGGCGTGGCTGGTGGCCACGACCGTGGGGAATCAGCCGCGCGCTTTTGTGGAGGAATCGCTGCGTGAACTGCGCGCACTGGCCGATACCGCCCAAGCGCAAGTTCTGGGCGAAACGCTGTGTCGGCTGCGCACCATTCAACCGGCGATGTATATCGGCTGCGGCAAGGCGGAGGAAATCGCGGCGGCGGCCAAACAGGCCGGCGCAAACCTGATTATTTTTGATGATGATTTATCGCCCGCCCAAGGCCGCGCGCTGGAAGAGGCGCTGGGCATCCGCGTGGTGGACCGCACCCAATTGATTCTCGATATTTTTGCGCAACGCGCGCTGACGCTGGAGGGCCGGTTGCAAATCGAGCTGGCGCAACTGCATTATGCCCTGCCCCGGTTGCGCGGCTTATGGACCCATCTGGAGCGGCAACAGGGCGGCATCGGTCTAACGGGGCCGGGTGAGAAACAACTGGAACTGGACCGGCGGCGGATTGAGCAGCGCATTACGCGGCTGCGCGGCCAGTTGCAGGCGGTGCGCAACCGGCGGGCCGAACTCCGGCGCGGGCGGCGGCGCCACGGTTGGTCGCTGGTGACGCTGGTGGGCTATACCAATGCGGGCAAATCCACCCTGATGAACCGACTGACCGATGCCCAGGTCCTGGCCGATGACCAGCTTTTTGCCACGCTGGACCCCACCACCCGGCAACTGCAACTGCCCAACAACCAGCTCTGCCTGTTGACGGATACGGTGGGATTCATTCGGAAGTTGCCGCACCATCTGGTGGAATCGTTCATGGCCACGCTGGAAGAAGTGAACGAGGCGGATCTGCTATTGCACGTGATTGATGCCGCACAGCCGCGCGTGACCGAGCAAATTGCCGCCGTGGAAGCCGTGCTGCGGGAACTGGGCGCGCATCAGAAACCTTTGCTGGCGGTCTTCAACAAAACCGATCTGGAACGCGGCCACCACGAGGCCCTACGGCTGGCGGAGCATTTTCAGCATTCCGTGGCCGTCTCCGCCGCCACCGGCGAAGGCCTGGCCACGTTGGGCCAAACGATTGCCGACTTGTTACGCGACCGGGTGACTCACCTGCGCTTGCGCATCCCCGCCGCAGAAGGCCGCCTGTTGGCCGCCCTGCACGCCAACGGCAAGGTGCTGTCGCAAAAAGTCAGCGGCAGGCACTTGCGAATTGAAGCGTTGGTTGCGGCGGCCTTTGCCGGCACACTCGATCCCAAGTGGATCGTGTCGTAGCCGCCGCCTCCCCGGCGGGGTTTGTCAGCCACTGAACTCGTGACCAGAAGCCGATGCCGCAAGGTGTTGCTTGCGGCATCGGCAATCTGTTAATGCCCCATCCAGCGTGTGGGCATCTGGTAGAAGTCACCTGGGCCGTAATACCACCACCACGAGCTGCCGACACCGCCGTTGCGCGAGACAATGACGATGATGTCGTTGGGCATGAGATAGCCCCATGGCACCAGCGATTGGCTGCCAACGAAGCGCCAGACGCCCTCTGCGTCGCAATACATCACGTCGCCGCGCACCGCCTTGCTGGCCGTGTTGATGGTATAGAGTTCATCGCTCACTCCCGGGGCGCCGTTAACGAATCCGTTCAGCTTCAACTGGCTCGGGTGGGCGGCCACTGGCAGGCGCAGCGCGGCCACGTTGTACACCAGAACATTGGGCCGACGGCTGCCGCCCCAGATCTGTTGTGTAAAGTTATTGGTCGGCACCTGCACAATGGGCGACCAGACCATGGCGGGCACTTGCCTGAAGGTGCCATCCGGATTCTGCTGCTCGTAATCGTAAGCGTTGGTTACGGCGTACGGCTCCGGCACCGGGTTCGGCAGGTGGATGGAGAAGCCACGACTGAAGAAGTTGCTGGGCATCAGTTGGTCTGTCACATCATCAACATTGCCACTCGCCCGCATCCAACGGCTTGAGGAATTGAGGAAGTAGTATTCCGACACCAAGGCATTGGTGCCCGGCGAGAAGAACTCAATGACCGTGGAGCCGGTTTGCGGGAGGAGAGTCCCGCCGCCGGGGAAGTTCTCGATGCCGCCGAAGACCCCGGCAAAGGTATTGGTGTACGCCACCCCGTGCAGGGCGACATAGTTCGGGCCGCCGGAGAGGATGACGTTATGGATCGCGTACACTTCTTCGCTGGCCAGTGGCCGCTGGGTGACCGTGACCGGTTGGCCGTCAATCATGTCCGTGCGGTTGGTGCGCCACCGATCCTTATAGGAAGCGCGGAAGAAGCGGATTTGCCCGCGGGAGCGGAACAGGCCGGCATCATCCACAAACCAGTTGGTGTTCACCGATCCGGCCAGACGCCACACGTTCCCCGTATTTTCCTGGAAGCGGGACGAATCCCAGTAAATCAGGTCGTAATCCTTGCGCACTGACAGATAGAGGCTGGTGACTCCATTCCAGTAGGACCCGATCGGGTTGGTTGGTCCGGAGGCGGTCCAAGCCAATGCGGCGACGCTATCCACATTGGTATTGTTCAAGGCCGCGTTCGGGAAGGCGTTGGATGCCTCCACCTTGGGCATGGTCCAGCCGCGTGTGACCGAGAACTTGATGGTGTTGTTGGTCGCCCAACTGGTCGCGCCGGCCGGGCCTTCGTTGCCCGCCTTGTCCAGACCGACGATAACCACCACGTAATCCTGATCGAACTCGAGGTCGTACAGCCGGATCTTGTTGATCGCCCGGTTGGTCAGCGCCGTATAGTTCGTGGACACCGAGGGGTCTTCGACGGTATTGGTCGGGCAGATACTCGCCCAATTGGTATAGGCGCCGGTTTGGATAAAGTTGGTCAACACGTAGTTGGCCGGGGTATCGAGTTCCGGATACCACACGTGGTAATACACCTTGTAATGCTGCCACGGGGAGAGCAGGTCGCGATTGTTTCCGCCCCACGACGGATAGCGCGTATCGCCCGGATCGTCGGGGCCAACATTGGTCGCCACCCATTCCAAATCGAATTGAGTGGTCGGGTCATCCACCAGCTCGGTGGATGCCGACACACTCGGCACGGCGGTTGGCGGCGTGACATCGTAGGCGGTGTAGAACGGCGACGCCGGCCCGGCGAGACGGTCGCCCACCCGGTTATTGTCCGCATCCACGGCGTACAAGTACTGCGGGATCAGGCCTTGGTTCTCAATGCCCGCCACGAACCGCATGGCCGGCAGGTTGTCGCCGATATCCACTCCGAACCGGATGTTGTCCCAGTAGGTCACCGCGTTGCCGGCAATGAGCGACACCTTGATCGCTTCCACGGTGCCGTCGCCAATGGCGATGGCGGGGCTGATTCCGAACCCACTCCACAGCGTCCGGGAGTCCAGTGTCACGGTATGGGTCGCCACCGGTGTGACCATGTTATTGGTGCGGTAGGCATCCAGCCGGAAGGTTGCGCCAGCCGAGCCCTGATACCAGCCCTGCACGTGCACCTTGGGCGTGACATGCGTGGTGTTCGCGAACTGAATGGTCTGGTGG
>CAZNGD010000178.1:0-4891 GCA_964572295.1 uncultured Verrucomicrobiota bacterium | reverse complement strand
AGATTTCGCGGAGTGACTGGAGTTCAGACGTGTGCTCTTCCGATCTGTGGTGCAGTTTGAAACGCGGCGCTCGGGCAAGGGCGCGGGCACGCTCATGGTGTCCTATACGACCGACGGCGAAACCTATGACGAGCTGCCCCCCATTGCCACGTATGACGCCGCCCCGACGCTGATCACGCTGAACTTGGGCGCGATTGCGGGCGTGGCCAACAACCCGAACTTTGCGCTGCGGATCGAGTTCGAGCAGGGCGGCGGCGGCAACGCGGGCAACGTGCGCTTCGACAACTGGACGGTGGCGGGTGTCGCCATGCCGGGATTCAATCTGCCCCCGGAAATTATCGCGCCCGTTGGCCATCAGTCGCTCCGGGAAGGCGGCAGCGCCGCGCCGTTTGATTTGAGCGCGGTGTTCCAAGACCCGGAATATGATCCGTTGACGTTTGGCGCGTCGTCGAGCGCGAGCAACATCGTGGCGCTGAGCCTCAACGGCGCCAACTTGACGGTCACGCCGCTGGCGCGCGGCGGAGCCACAGTGACCGTGACGGCGGACGATGGCGAAAATGAGCCGGTGAGCAGCACGTTTTATGTGCTGGTGAATCCGGCGGCGCACGTGCTGGCGAATGCCGCGTTCACGTTTGGCGAGTGGGAACCCAACGAACCGGCGTTCAGTTATCCGACGAATATGCTCTTCCTGCAGAGCGCGAAGAATGATCCGGCGCTCACGGATGAACTGCTCTACGCCTACATGATCCCACTCGCGGATGCGGCGAATCCCGCCGATGCGGAGTATCCGTATGCGGCGGCATCACGCACGCGCATCAATGGGCTGGGCGAAGATGGCGTGGCGTTCATCAATACCGGTCGCGGGCGCGATGTGGGCGGCGCGCTGGTTGCGCTGGATACGCGCGGGGTGAGCAATGCGCCGGTCGCGTGGCTGGGCGGCACGGTGCTGCCGAACAATCGGATGTATGCCATTCGGTTGCAGTATCGGCTCGGCTTGACCGGCGACTTCACCGATGTGCCGGATGCGGCCAACCAACCGGTGGAGTACGTCCGCAACGAGAGCGCGGGACATGGCCGGACGCTGGGCCCGGTGGACCTGCCGGCGGCCGCGCTGGGTCAGGAATATGTGCAGGTGCTGTGGCGCTATTATTACCAAACGGCGGGGTCCGGATCGCGCGCGCAGTTGCGGCTGGATGATCTGGTCGTGGCCAACAGCGCCGCGCCCGAGCCCGAACCCGAGGGCTACGCAGCGTGGCAGAATGCCGAGTTCACGCCGGCGGAATTGGCCGACCCGGCCATCAGCGGCCCATTGGCCGATCCCACCGGCAGCGGGCTGGCCAACCTGATGCGCTACGCCTTGGGCCTGGCTCGCGACGCGGATTATGCCGCCGCGTTGCCGGTTGCCGATGTGGTGGGCGAGGCGCCCACCACCGTCGCCGTGTTCCGGCATCGCCGCCTGCTGGCGCTGGATAGCGGCGTGGAGTACATCCCGGAATATGCCGCTGACCTCACGGAGCCCACGGTGTGGACTGAAGCCGTTGCCGACGACGATTTGATTTGGCGCCGCGCCACACCCACCGGCGATGGCCTGACCGAGGAAATCGAATACCTCGTGCCGCGCGACACGCTCCAGCCCCTGCGCTTCTTCCGTCTGAAAGTTCAACTCATGGAGTAATCCCATCATGAAACCACGCGCGGCATTCTCCGGTTGGCGGCCTTTTTTCGGGATCGCTTGGCTGGCCTTGGGAAGCCTGCCGGCATCGGCGGCCACATGGTATGTGGCCACCAACGGCAGCGATGCGGCCGCCGGGACGCTGGTCGCGCCGTTGCGGAGTGTCAATCACGCCTTGCAGCAGGCGGTGTCCGGCGATGTGGTCGAAGTGCGCGGCGGCGTGTATCAGGACACCAGCGAAGTGCGCTTCCGGCGGCCCGGCATCACGCTGCGCTCCTATTCCAATGAATGGGCCACGCTGCTCGCGCCGCTGGACAACGAAGACGACTTTTCATCCTGCGTCTGGGTGGATGCCGATGCCAAGGGCACGGTGCTGTCGCGGCTGGAAATCCAGGGCGGCTATTATTACGGCGTGGTGCTGCAAACCAAGTGGGACTGGGGCGATCCGGCGGACCGCGGCGGCGCCAGCGGCGTCATCATTCAGGATTGCGTCATTCATGACACCGGGCGCGATGCCATCAAAATCACGCCGAACTGCGACGATGTGCTGATCGCGCGCTGCCGGATTTACCGCAGCGGGATGGGGCCGGCCAATGTGTCCGCCCAAAACGCGGAGGGCATTGATTGCGTCAACAGCGACCGCCTGACCGTGCGCGATTGCGTCATCCGCGACGCCTTTTCCACCGGCATTTATTTGAAGGGTGGCGCCACCGATGGGCTGATCGAACGCACCCGCGTGGAGCGCTGCGGCGCGGGCGGCATCCTGCTGGGCTTTGACACCAGCCCCGAGTTTTTCGACGTGGCCGCCAACCCCGGCTATTATGAAAATATCAGCAGCACCGTGCGCAACTGTCTGGTGCGCGATACCGGCTGGGAGGGCATCGGGATGTATGCGGCCTCCAACCCGGTGGTGTGCAACAACACGCTGCTCAATGTGTGCACCGATGCGGTGCATTCCGCCATCTATTTCGGGCTGAGCTACCAGGATTGGGAGCCGGAAGCCGGCCGCCCGGCCACCGTGGCGCCACAGGTGCTCAATAATCTGGTGCTGCAGCCGGCCGGCTTCGATGGCGAGATGGTGGCGATTCGCTACGCGGATGAACTGGGCGGACTCCGCGCGCTGCAAGGCTGGCCGACCATGGACCATAACCTGTATTTCGTGGCCGACGGCGGCCAGCCGCGGTTCACCGACCGCCGTCCGGGAACGGAGTTGGAGCGCGGTACCCTCGCCCAATGGCAGGCGCACGCCGGAGCCGATGGGCATAGCCCCGTCGGCAACCCGCTGGCCTTGGGCGGCGAGCATCCGCTGCTGCTGCTCGGCAGCCCCGGCCTCAATGCCGGCACCAATGCCCCATGGATGGCGGGGGCAACGGATTTGGTCGGCCAGCCGCGCATTCAGGGCGGGCCGGTGGATATCGGCGCGTATGAAACCGGCACGAATGACTGGGCGCGGCTCATCATCGGCCATGCCGCGCTGGCCGCCGCCACGAATCCGCCGCAGTCTGTTGTCGCGCGCACGGGACAGTTGCGGTGGTTTTTCACCCACGCCTCGGTGGGCGGCAACCTCATCACCGGGCTGAACTCGCTGCATCAGGAAAATGCCGCGCGCCACCCATTGCAGATCTATAATTACGACGGTCAAAATGGCGACGGCGATTATCACGGCGCGGTGCCGACCGCCGGCACGTCCGGCACGCCGGATTACCGCGCCGCCGCAGTTCCCGCCACCACCGCCAATGGGCTGGTCTATGAATGCCAACGCGGCAACCCCACGTGGGAAAACAAACTCGTGTGCTTCAGCAATTCCGTGACGCAATCCGGTTGGCGCTTCCCGCGAATCAACGTGGCGCTCGACAAGTTTTGCTGGATTGATCCCGCCGCCGATCCCGCCGCCTACTGCGCCACGATGGCCGGTCTTGCCGCGCGCGAGCCGCAGACGCTGCTGGTGTATATGACCATGCCGCTCACCACCGAAACCGCCGCCAGCGAAAATGACGCGCGCAACGACTTCAACCGCTATGTGCGCGCCTTCTGCCGCACCACCGGCGCCTGGCTGCTCGATGCCGCCGACCTCACCGCCTGGGCCCCGGACGGCAGCGAGCAAACGTATGTGGCCGGTGGCGTCACCAACCAGCGGCTGGTGGCCGCCTATGCCGTGGATGCCCCCAGCGGTGATTTTCATTGGAACGCCGCCGGGCGGCGCCAGGCCGCGCGCGGCTGGTACGCGCTGGCCCAAGCCCTCTTCCAAACCGATCGCGATGACGACGGCATTTGCGATGGCGATGAACTGATTGCTGGCACCGTGCCGACAGACCCCGCCAATTTTTTGCGCCTCACCCAGGAAATCAGCGACACCGTCGGCGAAAGCGTACTGCGCTGGGGCGGCGCATCCAATCGGTGGTACAACCTGCAGGAAGCCACCGCGCTGGAGGGTGGGGGCACGTGGACCACGCGCGTCACGAACCTGCCCGCGGCCACCAGCAACTGCCACACCGTGCCGGTCGCTTCCGCCGCCTCATTCTGGCGCTTGACCGTCCAACAATAGATTCTTTGAAGCAATCATGTCGCCGGAAGGCCGCCGTGAATTGATCTGGGCCAAGGAAGGCGAAGCAGGAATGGCGCCACTGTTGCGACGCAGTCAAACGACCGCCATGCCCCATGCCGCAGACAAAACGACGGCAGAATGGCTGATAATGCTCTCGCCTGAAGTATAGAAGCCGGAACATGCCCTGAAATGTTGTCGCCGCAATCGGAAAATGCGGAGATGATTGTTTAGAATCTGCCTCACCGAGACCGGCTACAGAACAAAAAAATGCCCAACCACGCCAAGTTCGCCCGCGAATGACCCGTTTGGGGCCCATATTTGACACAAAACACTCAAAATACTCCCCAAAAATCACAATATCAGGCAAAAATGACCATGATGGAGGCATAAATGATCAACAACGACCGTTTTTGTGATTTATGGAGCATCTTTTTTGACCCAAATGGGCAAGCGCAGCCCATTTTTGGCAAGTCACACTTTACAATAAGTGGATAGCCCTATCGTTTTCAACTATTTAAAAATCATGAAAAAAGTGGATAATCACCGCGTCAATACTGGATATAATTGCATCACTGATTCTATCCATAGTTTATAAACTCTGGATAATGTGCCAAAATGACACAAGAAAAACGAGGTCTGTTTTCCGGTAGATCGGAAGAGCACACGTCTGAACT
>CAZNGD010000177.1:0-4901 GCA_964572295.1 uncultured Verrucomicrobiota bacterium | reverse complement strand
ACCCCCACGCCCAGATTGACTTTGTTCGGGCGCGAGTCGTTACGGTAGGCTTCGGTCAGCCCCAGAATGGGATCGGCGGGCGCGGCATCGAGAGCGGAGAAAAACATGGCGGGTCCTCGGGTGCGGTTGGGGTGCGGGTGATCCCCTAGGGGTAATAGGCCTCGACCCAGGGGCGGATGGTTTCTTCGGCGACTTTGGTGATGCCCATTTCGCGGCGGGCGTTGTCCACGGAATCGGAGGCGTGCGCGGCGTTGACCATGATGTCCTGGCCGAACTCGCGGCGCACGGAGCCGGGCAGCGCCTTGCTGGGATCGGTGGGGCCCAGGATGCCGCGGATGCGCGAGATGGCGTTGGTGCCGGCATAGACCAGCAGCAGGCAGCGCAGGGTGCCGGGCTTTTCTTTTTCTTCGGGCAGGAGGCCTTCGCCCCAGCGGCCGGTCATGAATTGCACGATCTGATAAAACTGGTTGTCGCCATACATGGGGCCGATGAGGTCGCCCAGTTGGCCTTTGACGGCGTCGGGGACTTCCATGCCCAGCTCGCCCGCGATGGCTTTGGCGGCGCGCTCGGCCACCTGCCCTTTCAGTTTTTCGCGCAGGACATCGCGGACGGGGCCGTAGAACTCCTCGGCCTCGGCGACGGTCATGCGGTGAATCTTGGCGCCGATGATGCGCAGGCCGGAGCGGGAAAAAATATCAATGATCAGGCCGGGGCGGGCGCTGGCGAAGCGGAAGTTGTCGGGCTTGAGAATCACGAGCGCTTCTTCGGTGGCGGCGCCTTGCGGGACATCGCCTGCGGACTCCACCAAGCCGCCGCATTCGTCGCTATACTGGGCCCAGCGTTTGAGGGTTTCGCCGGCGGCATTCAGGCTGGGGCCGATGAACACGGCGGGTTCGAGGTAATGGACCGCGCCGGCGGCATCGAGGATGTAATCGCCGTAGGTGTCGCGCACGGTTTCGCCGCTGTTGGTGGGCCGGATGGGGCCGGTGACATCCTTGACGAGCTGAATGGCGTTCTCGCCCTCGAAGAGCAGCATCATGACGCGGCGGCGTTGGCCGGTGACCGGGTCGGGGCCGTATTCGCGGGCGACATAATCCGCCAGAAACGGGCGGATGGCCGCGTCAATCTCGGCATCGTTGCGGATTTGCGCGGCATAGGCGTTGGCCAACTCGGCGCTGGGCGCAAACATGCGCGCGGCCACGAAATCCAAACCGGTGCGGCTGATGTAGCGCGCGATGACACCGCCCGTGCGCGACTTGGCGACGGTGTACGGGTTGATTAAAACAAAGGCGAGTTCTTTGGCCATGGGGTCCTCGTGGGGGTGTGGTTCAGTGGAGTGTCAGCGCTTCCATCAACTTGGTGAGTTTTTCCCGCTTGGCCTGCAATTCGCGCTTGCGGGCGCGGGCATGCCCGACCACTTCGGGTTTGGCGCGGCTGACAAAGTTTTCGTTGGCGAGCCGTTTGCTGGCCGCTTCCAATTCCTGCTCGGTTTTTTGTAATTGTTCGGCAAGGCGTTGCCGTTCGGCGGTCACATCCACGTGGCCGGCCAGCGACATGAACAGCGTGCCCAACGGCGTAATGACGCTGGGCATGGCCGTGGCGGGCGTGAAGTCGGTTTCGACCTCCAGCTTCTGCGCCTTGAGATAGGGCAGATAAGCCGCGCGGTCCGCGCGGACGCGTTCGCCGATGGCGACATCCGCTGGGCGCAGCACGAAGTCGGCCGCCTGGCTGGGCGGCAGGCTGTAGTCCGCGCGCAGGTTGCGCGCCAGGCCAATTGCGGCGTGCTTGGCATCCACGTACGCCACGGCGGCGGCGTGCACGCCCCAGGCGGCGAGTTCCTCCTCTTCCAGCTCGCGCGGCCAGGGGGCAATCATGACGGATTCGGCCAGCACGGTGTAGCCCAACCCCTGCCAGAGTTCCTCGGTGAGGAAGGGCATGATGGGATGCAGCAGGCGCAGCGCATTGGCGAAGACATAGTGCATGACCTTGAGCACTTCGGCGCGGCGCGCGGCATCCTGACCATTGAGCGGCGGCTTGGCATATTCGACATACCAGTCGCAAAACTCGTGCCAGAAGAACTCATAGATCGCCTTGGCGTAGTCGTTGAACCGGCAGCGTTCAATGTTCTCGTTGCAGGCGGCAATGGTCTTGTGCAGGCGGGCGAGGATATGCTGGTCATCGGCCGTCAGAAGGTCCGGCGAGAAATTCGGCCCGTTGAGATCGGGGACGACATCGCCCGCATTCATTTGCAGGAAGCGCGCGGCATTCCAAATCTTGGTGCCGAAATTGCGGCCCAGTTCAAACTTTTCCTTGGAGATATAGACATCCTGGCCGGTGGCGGTCAGGGCCACCAGGCTGAAGCGCAGGGCATCGGCGCTGAAGTCCTCGATGATGCTGAGCGGGTCAATGGAATTGCCCAGGCTCTTGCTCATTTTGCGCCCTTGGTTATCGCGCACGGTGCCGTGCAGATAGACGCGGCGGAAAGGCACTTCGCCCATGAACTCCAGGCCCGCCATAATCATGCGCGCCACCCAGAAGAAAATAATTTCCGGGGCGGTCACGAGGTCATTGGTGGGATAAAAATGGCGCAGGTCGGGGTGCTCCTGCGGCCAGCCCAGCACGCTGAACGGCCACAGCCACGAGCTGAACCAGGTGTCCAGCACGTCTTCATCCTGCTTGAGGTTGGCGGAGCCGCAACGCGGGCAGGTGGCGGGCGGGGTCTTGCTGGCCCATTCGTGTTGGCAGCCGGGTTCCTGACAATAGAACACGGGGATGCGGTGCCCCCACCAGATTTGACGGCTGATGCACCAGTCGCGGATGTTTTCCATCCATTCCAGATACACCTTGCTCCAGCGTTCCGGCACAAAGCGGATGCGGCCATCCTTGACGGCTTCGATGGCGGGGCGCGCCAGCGGCTTCATTTTGACGAACCACTGCGGCGAGAGACGCGGCTCCACGGCCGTTTGGCAGCGGTAGCAGTGCCCCACCGCGTGCGTGTGGTCCTCGATCTGCACCAGCAATCCCGCCGCCTGCAAATCGGCGACGAGTCGTTTGCGGCAGTCTTCGCGGGTCATACCCTGATAGGGTCCCGCCGCTTCGTTCATCAGCGCACGGGGGGTCATCACGTTGATCATGGGCAGGGCGTGGCGGCGGCCCATATCGAAGTCGTTGGGATCATGCGCGGGGGTGACTTTCACGGCGCCGGTGCCGAACTTCGGATCCACGAAATCATCCTCGATCACGGGGATTTCGCGATTCAACACCGGCAGCACGAGCGTTTTGCCCTTGAACTTGGTGTAGCGTTCGTCGCGCGGATTGACCGCCACGGCGGTATCGCCCAGCAGGGTTTCGGGACGGGTGGTGGCCACGACGATATATTCGCTTTTGCGCCCGCCTTTGACGGGGTAGCGAATGTGGTACAAGTGGCCGGCCTGCTCGGCGTGTTCGCTTTCTTCGTCGGAGAGCGCGGTTTCGCAGCGCGGGCACCAGTTGATGATGTATTCGCCGCGATAGATCAGCTTTTTGTCGTAGAGCCGCACAAAGGTTTCGGCCACGGCCTCGCTCAAGCCCTCATCCATGGTGAAGCGGGTGCGCGACCAATCGCAGGAATTACCGAGCCGCTCCAGTTGGCGCAGGATGGTGCCGCCATACTTTTCCTTCCATTCCCAGACCAGCGGCAGGAATTCCTCGCGCGTCATCTCCCGGCGGCTTTTGCCCTGCGTCTTCAACTGGCGTTCCACCACGTTTTGCGTGGCGATGCCCGCGTGATCGGTCCCCGGCACCCACAGGGTATTGAACCCCTGCATGCGCCTGCGCCGGATCATCACATCCTGAATGGTGGTGTTCAGGGCATGGCCCATGTGCAGAATTCCGGTCACGTTGGGCGGCGGAATGACGATCGTGTAGGGCTGCTCCCCGGCTGCGGCCGCCGGCCGGAAGAAGCCGCGTTGCTTCCACCAGTCGTACCATTTGGCCTCGACGGCCTGGGGATCATAGCTTTTCGATAACTCTGACATTGCGCAAAATCCTTTGTAAAATGGCCAAACTATCGGCCATAACGCCGGTGTTGGAAAGTTTATTCTTCGCGCCGCGCCCGTGGCCAGCCGCCGGGGGCGGCGCCGTTTCGCGTTTATTTGCGGCGGCGCTTTTGCCGTTTTTGTTCGTCGAGGAAGAGCTTGTATTCCACGCTGTCCACCAACGCTTCCCACGAGGCTTCGATGATGTTCTCGCTGACGCCCACCGTGCCCCAGCGGTCGCGGCCGTCGGACGACTCGATCAGCACGCGCGTGGTGGCCTGGGTGGCGGTTTCCGGGTTGAGGATGCGCACGCGGTAATCCTGCAGCACCACGGAATCCAGTTGCGGATAGAACTGGTGCAGCACCTTGCGCAGCGCGTTGTTGAGCGCATCCACGGGGCCATCGCCCTCGCCTGCGGTCAACTCGGTCCTGCCCTTGACACTGATCTTGATGGTGGCGGTGGTGGTGGCCTTGCTGTCGGCATCGCGCTTTTGCACCACGACGCTGAACCCCTGCAACTCAAAGAACGGCACATGCTTCTTCAGCACCTTTTGCACGAGAAGCTTGAACGACGCATCCGCCGACTCGAAGGCGTAGCCGTTTTTCTCCAGGTGTTCGAGTTTGTGCAGGATGTCCTGAATGGCCGGGGCATCCTTTTGGAACTCCAGGCCCATTTCGCCGGTTTTCAGGCGCACGTTGCTCGCGCCGGACAGCTCGCTCATCAGAATCCGCCGCTCATTGCCCACCGACTCCGGTTCAATGTGCTCAAAACTGCGCGCCACCTTGCTGACGGCATCCACGTGCATCCCCGCCTTGTGGGCGAAGGCGCTCTGGCCGACATAGGGCCGGCTTTTCAGCGGCCGCAGGTTGGCGATTTCGTCCACC
>CAZNGD010000176.1:0-4935 GCA_964572295.1 uncultured Verrucomicrobiota bacterium | reverse complement strand
CCACACTGTGGAAAAATGGGGGCCGTTGGCGTTGGATTTTTCCACACTGTGGAAAAGATTTTTCCACACTGTGGAAAAATGGGGCCCAAACGTTCCACACCATGGAAAAATCCCGCGCACGCGGGATAAACTTTCGGCGGATTTTCCACACAATGGAAAGACTTTGAGCCAACTTTTCCACACGATGGAAAGACTTTGAGCCAACTTTTCCACACCATGGAAAATAGACGAGTGCCGAGCCCGAACCCGCAGGGCGAAGGGCAAACGCGAGTTCGATAGCGACCGGCGCAGCCGGGCGAGCCAGCGAGCCATGGCGAGCGCAGCGGCAACCCTTGCGCGATTTTTCCACGCGGTGGAAAATCCCGCCCGCGCGGGATGAACTTTTTTTCCACAGTGTGGAAAAGCGGGGGGAGGGGCGCGGCCGCCTTAAACATTGGCGTGCTGATTGCGCCGAATGATCTGGTAGCCCTTGATGAGTTCGGCGATGGCGCGTTGAATCGAGATTTGCGGGAGGTAGCCGGTGGCTTCGATCTTGGCGTTGCTGACGATGTAGTTGCGTTGGTCGGGGTCGCGGCCAATGGGCGCTTCCATGATGGTGAACTCGGGGACCTGTTGCTGGATTTCCCGGCACAGCTCCAGCTTGGAGAGGTTGGCGTCGGAGAGGCCGACGTTGTAGGGCTGGCCGCGCATGGCGTCGAAATGGTCGAGCGCGTGGAGGAAGGCGCGGGCGACGTCGCGCACGTGGATGTAGTTGCGCTTGAAGTGGGCCTCGAAAAGGACGACGAAGCGGTCGGTGACGGCGCGGTAGGTGAAGTCGTTCACGAGCAGGTCGAGGCGCATGCGCGGGCTGACGCCGCAGACGGTGGCCAGCCGCAGGGAGACCGCGCCGGCGGCGAGCAGCGCCTGCTCCAGTTCCACCTTGAGCACGCCGTAGAGCGAGATGGGGTTCATGGGCGTTTCTTCGGTGCAGAATTGGTCGGCTTGGCCCACGCCGTAGCCGCTGTTGGTGGTGGGCGAGATGAAGCGCTGCGACGGCGCGGCGTTTTGCAGCAGCATCCGAATGGCGGCGAGGTTGATGGCGCGGGCTTCGGCGGGCCTCTGGGCGCACAGCGGCGCGCCCACCAGGCAGGCCAGCGGCATGATGACATCGGCCTTCTTCAGCAGCGGCAGCATGAGGCGTTCGTCGCGGACATCGCCACGGATGACGGTGAGTTTTTCGTTGGCGCAGCAATCGAGCAGGGCGGTTTGGCCGTACATGAAGTTGTCCACCACGGTGACGGCGCAGCCGCGCGCGAGGAGGGCGGGGACGAGGATGGCGCCGAGGTAGCCGGCACCGCCGGTGACGAGGATGCGAGGTGTGCTGTTCATGCCCGCAACGGTAGCCGAACCCGTCCCGCCCTGGCAAGCCGGAAGGCGGGCGCGGGTTGATCCTTCACCGGCGCTAGTCCATCGTGCTTTCGCTCATGGCGTAGAGGTAGCGCTTGATTTTGCCGGTGGAGGTTTTGTTGAACTCTTCCCAGCGGATTTGCACGCGGCGCGGGTGTTTGTAGTCGGCCAGCGCGGAGACCTGCTTTTTGACTTCGGCGCGCAGCCGCCGGCTGATTTCCGCTTCGGTCAGCTTGCGCTTTTCGCCGGCTTCGAGGGCGGCGAGGCCTTCTTCGTCCGGCACGACAATCACGCCGACCTGCTCGCCGACGTTCTCGCCCGGCGGCCGGTACCCGACCACCACCGATTCCAAAATCAGCGGCGACTGGTTGATCTGCAGCTCGACTTCTTCGGGGTAGATGTTTTTGCCTTCGCGGTTGACGATGAGGGCTTTCTTGCGGCCGGTGATGAAGACGTAGTTGTCGTCATCCATGTAGCCGAGGTCGCCGGTGAGGAACCAGCCGTCGCGGAACACGTCGGCGGTGGCATTGGGGTTGTTGAAGTAGCCCTTCATGATGTTGCCGCCGCGGGCGGCCAGTTCGCCGACACCCTCGGAGTTGGCGTCCATCACGCACATGTCCACGCCGGGGAGCGGCTTGCCGCAGGAGCCGGGGCGGATGGGTTCTTCAAACGGGGTGAGGGTGAGCACGGGCGAGCATTCGGTGATGCCGTAGCCTTCGCGGGCCTTCAGGCCCAGCTCTTCGAGGCCGCGCAGCATGAGGGGGTCCGCCGGCGCGCCGCCGGAAATCAGCAGGCGGATGCGCCCGCCGAGTTTGTCCATGATGCCCTTGCGCACCGGGGCGCGCATTCCCAGCGCCCAGAGGATGCGCGCGGCGGGCTTGGCCTGAATGCCCGCCTTGAGCTTATTGTAGATTTTTTCCAGCAGCAGCGGCACGGCGGGCACGATGGAGGGGGAGGTTTCGCGGATGTTTTCGCCGATGGTGCGCAGGCTTTCCACAAAGCTCATGGCGGTGCCGGAGGCAATGGGCGTGAGGAGGCATACCGTGAAGGCGAAGGAATGGTGCAGCGGCAGAATGGTCATGAACAGGTCGTCGGGAAAAATGTCAATGGCCCGGTCGAGCTGCTGGAAGTTGGCGGTGAAGTTGCCGTGGGTGAGCATGGCGCCCTTCTGGCGACCGGTGGTGCCGGAGGTATAGATGAACGCGGCCACGTCGTCGGGCTGTGGCTGATAGCGGTCATAGGCGGCGTTATGGCCGGCGGCGGCGACGGCATGGTCGGCGAGCACCTTGTCGAAGTCGTGCAGTTGAATGCCGCGGGTTTTGCCGTTGTCCAGCTCGGGCTTCTGGGTGCCGAAGAGAATGATGTGGCGCAGGTTGGGGCAGCGCCCGGCAATGTCCAGAATGCGCACATCCGACGTGCAGTCCATCAGCAGCACCGAGGCGCTGGAGTCGGACAAAATATGGCCCACTTCCTGTTCCTGGAGTTTGACATCAATGGGCACGGCGGTCGCCGCGAGGCCGGTAATGGCATAATGGATGGCGCACCATTCGGGGGAGTTGGCACCCAGCAGCGCCACGCGGTCGCCGGGGCGCACGTGACAGGTCCGGGCGAGGACTTCGGCAATGTTGCGCACCCAGGTCAGAAATTGGCGATACGTCAGGGTCTGCCAAGCGCCGTCGCGCTTGAACTTCATCAGCATCTTGTCGCCATGCTTTTGGGTGGAACGCTCGAGGGTTTCCTTGAGTGTCATGGTTTCGGTCTCCAGCAAGGGCGGCGGCCGCCCAGGTTTATTTTGATTTGTTACAGCCCGCGCGGCCAGCAGCGCCCTGCGGGGTTAAGGCCGTCCATCAGCAACGGCAAAACAGGCACGATAGCCCTGCGCCGCCCCCCAAAGCAAGCGAAACGACACCCCCCAAACGCGCCCCGCCTTGCCGCTGGCCGGGAAGGCAATACGCCGACAAAAAAAGCCGCTGCGGGTTCTTGTCGGGTTTTGGTAGGGTGGGAATAGTTGAAGAATGAAACCTTCCCGCCGGGCAAGGCTGGAAGGTCTGCGACCGTTCCAGCCCTGCAACCCAATCGGATGCGCCGACAAAAAAAGCCGCCTTATTGAGGCGGCCCATAACCATTCCACAACAGCGTGTTTGCCCGGTTTCACATGGACCCTATGGGGGGGGGGGGGCAGTTACTCCCATCTGGCGATGTAGAAAGCGTGAGGAGAACACCCATGCCAGCTAATCTGGCAATGGAACCTTCATCAAGGGACACTTCACCGAGTTTAGAGATCGCCAACTTGACTGGAATAATTGATCCATAATCTTTCACTCCGGTTAAATCTGACAGCCATAGATCATAATTTCCATCAGGCATCTCAGGGATAACTATTTTTCCTTCAGTAAAATGAATTGTCCGTATTGTTTTCAAGCGTTCAACAGAAATATTGCCATCACTTGTTGATGGAAACACCTGCACTGCGCCCCCGATTGGACTTCCGGATGCCGTGTCAATTCTTCCATACAGAGAGTACTGCATATATTGAGCGGGCTTTAGTATTACATTGCTAATGTCATCGTCATTAATTGAAACATTAGTTGTGTAATACTCATATTGCAAAGGCGGGCTTGATGCAACGCTCAATATATAACACCCATTGCACAAATTCGTAAATATATAGTAGCCATCACTCCCGCTTGTTGCCGAAAGTATGAAGCTATTTGTTGGCAGTGTAAGTATGCTGTCGTCAAGGGCGCGAATTTCTGTTGCCTCGCACGACATTAGAATAATCTGTTGATTCGGGAGTCCAATGGCGTCTTCATCTACAATGATGCCAGACAGTTCATATGCCCTGCTGGTGAATGTCAGTAAAACACAAAGAACTGAATAGATTATGTACTTTCTCATTATATTAACCTTTCTTGCGGCAATTCCGACAGTCTTCAAGCTCTTTTTTTGCTTCTTCCAAATCGCGCAGTGAAATGTTCAGCATATGTTGCAATGAGCTTATCAATGCACGAAGTCTTTTTTCTTCGTCGCATGCATTGCTGGGGCAGGGCATGATATTTCTTGTGGCGCGGCGGCGCATGCAGCCCAATCGCCGTTGTTGCACGCGCAACAAGTGGCGGCATCCTCGGTCGGCTGCTTCAGCGCACTTAGTCGAGCCCACAGCGAAAATATTATTAGCTGCATTTTTGAAATCTGATCTTCTTCCCGTTTACAGTCTGGAGTGTACTTCTCCCATTTACACTGGTCGCTCAGTTTATAGCAGCCCTCTGGTTGGGGGCCGGGATCAATTGGGACGCAGTCTCGCAGATATTCGTCCCATTCTTGGCAGTTTTCAAGCTTGCAATCGTCAGGTGATTTTCCTGCCGGATAAGCGGGCAATGCAATTGAAAGCCAAACAATGCACACAATCGGCGTCAAGACGGCCCATCTGGCGGGATATCGTTTATTCCTCATTTGCTCTCCTTTGCATTGGCGGCGTCCGCCGTTAGGGCGGCGGCCATGATCTTTTCGAAATCCTTGCGCATCCGGGCGACGAAGGCGGGTTGGCGG
>CAZNGD010000175.1:0-5020 GCA_964572295.1 uncultured Verrucomicrobiota bacterium | reverse complement strand
GGTCATGAAGAGCGGGCTTTTGCCCACGACGGTGCGGGTGCGGATGGCCTTGGCGATCGACATCGGCCAACTGATGCCGAAGCACAACAACATGCCGGCTTCAAATATGCTCATGAGTCACCTCTCGGGAACGGGCTGGGGACGGAGGGCGTTGAACAACGAGGTCCATACGTCGCGATCGGCAAAGGGGGCTTGGCGGGTTTGCAGCGCTGCGGCGAGGCCGGGTGCGGCATCGGGGATGTCCAGAAATCCGCCCAAGGGGGCGCTGCCTTCGGTGGGGGCGCGCCAGAGCACCAGCCGGACGGGTTGGCCGGCGATGGCGCCGAGTTGATACGGGGTTTCGAGGATCATGGTGGGCAGGGGGATGGGCGCGGCGGCGCAGGTGGCGGGAATCGCGTTGGTGGGCGCCTCGGGCGCGGCGTGCGGTTGGGCACGAACCGTCTGCCACACGCCGGCGGCATTCCGGCGGCGACGAATCAGCGTGCCGGAATCGCCGGGGGCCAGTTGATCGGGGAGCATGTCGCCGCGCCAGAACAACACGCCGTGTTTTTGTTGGAGGCGGCCATCGGGGGTGTCGAACGTCAGAATCACCTGCGGCGGCAGGGGGTGGGAGTCGGGTGTAAAAATCGCGCCGGTGGCGGCGGCCGCCGCCGCGATCTCTTCATCGGCGGCGGCAAAAATGCCGGCGCCGGCGAGGGTGGCCGGGTCCAGTGGCACACGCTCCGCGCGGACGGGGAGCCAGGGCAAACACAACACCAGCAACAACAGCCAACCGCACCGCATGGTTATTCAGCGGAACGATGGCGCGACAGGTGCAAGAACTCGTTGCGCGTGGCCACGGAGTCATGGAAGCTGCCGAGCATGGCGCTGGTGACCATGCGCGAGCCTTGTTTTTCCACGCCGCGCATCATCATGCACAGGTGCTGGGCTTCGATGATGACCCCGACCCCCTCCGGGCGCAGCGTATCCATGATGGTCCGTGCGATCTGGTTGGTGAGCCGCTCCTGCACTTGCAGACGGCGGGCATATAAATCGGCGAGGCGGGCAAGTTTGCTGACGCCGAGCACTTTGCCGCGCGGGATGTAGCCGATGTGGCACACGCCAAAGAAGGGCAGCAGATGATGCTCGCACAGCGAATAGATTTCGATGTCGCGCACAATCACCATGTGATTGGCCTCGACCTCGAAGATGGCGGACTGCAACAGGGCGGCGGGATCCTGGCGGTAGCCGCGGGTGAGATCGGTCCACGCGCTGGCCGCGCGTTGCGGCGTGGCCCGCAGGCCGTCGCGCGTGGGGTCTTCGCCCATGGCCACGAGGATTTGACGGAAATGGTCTTGCATGGGCGGATTAAGCCACAAGCGGCCGGGGGGAGCAACCCCGGAAAGAAGCCGCGGCGTTTAGTCCGCCGACAGCTTGGGGCCGGCCGGCGAGTCCGCCGCGCGCAGCGCGGCGCGCGCCTGTACCTGCTGCAGGGACTTGATGAAGGCCGCCGGGCCGCCGGGCTGATAGCCCAACTGGCCGATGAGTTCCGCGTTGGAATTGAACAGCAGCAACGTGGGGAAGCCCTCGATGCGGAACTGGCGCATCAGGCGTTCGTTTTGCGTTTGCAGGGCCGTCGGCAACTTGGTGCCGCGCGGGAAATCGGCGATCACGCAGACCAGATTGGCGGCGGCGTATTCCTGGAATTCGGTGGTGGAAAACACTTCCGCATCCAGCCGTTTGCACCAGCCGCACCAATCGGAGCCGCTAAAGTTCAGCAAAATGAGCTTTTCGCCGGTTTGCGCATCCTGGGTGGCCGCAGCCAAATCGGTACGCCACTCGAACGCCTTGCAGGAGGACAGCGGGCTGATAAAAATCAAAGTGGCCAGCAACAGCCACGGAATGGATTTCTTGATATTCATAAAAAGGTATCCCTGTTCAATCCAAGGACGCTACCACAAGATGGAAATGGGTGCAAACGGGCTTGGCGGTCACGCGGGGGTGGGGTAGCATTCCGTGGCATGTTTTTGGGACTACTCAAATTATTGGCCAAGGCGCTGGCGGCGCTGCCGGAGCGCGGCGCCGAGGCCGTGGCGCGGCATTGGGGCTGGCTGCTGGCCCACGTGATTCGCCTGCGCCGCCGCCATGCGCTGGCCGCGCTGGCCCGGAGTTTTCCCGAAAAATCGCCTGCGGAATGCCGCGCCATTTATGCCGAGGTCTGCCGCCAGCAGGCGCTCAACGTCATGGAATTGCTGCGCTACGCGGGCGGCCGCCAAGCCGAGTTGGCCGCGCGCTTTGATGTGGCGGGCCTGGAAAATCTGGAACGCGCCCAGACCGCGGAGCGCGGCGCGTTGGTCCTGATGGCGCACTTCGGCAACTATGCGCTGCTGGCGCTGCAAGTGCCCCGGCTGTGCGGCTATCCGCTGGCCATCGTGGCGAAGCCGTTGCGCAACGCCACGCTCAACGACCAGTGGTGGGCGCTGATGCGCGAGGCCGGCATCACCGGCATTCCGGCGCGCAATGCCTACCGCGCCAGCGTGCGCGCCTTGAAGGAAAAAAAGTTGCTCGGCTTCATGCTCGACCAAAACCGCCCGGCGGCCCAGGGCATCTTCGTGGATTTCTTTGGGCGGCCTGCCGCCACCACGCCGGGCCTGGCCTTGATGTCGGCCCAAACCGGAGTGCCGGTGCTGCCGGTGTTTGTGCAACGTCTGTCGGATGGGCGGCACAAGGTGATGATTCACGAACCCATCCCGCCGCCGCCGGACCGCCAGCCGGACACCCTCCGCGACTACACCGCGCGCTACACCCGGAAGCTCGAAGATGAAATCCGGCGGCATCCGGCGCAATGGCTCTGGTGGCATCGGCGTTGGAAAAGCCGGCCCCCACCGGAGGCGTCGTCACCCGCCCCATGACCGCCGCCCCTCCCATCATCGAAGACCCCCTCTGGCGACGGCTGCGCATGGCGTGGGTGGAAGCGCCCGCCACGCGGCTGGGCCTGGCCATCGTGCCGCGACTGTCGCGCGGCGCGGTCCTGCGCCTGGCGCGGAGCCTCGCCAACGTGGGCTATGTCTGCGCGCCCGCCATGCGCCGTCTGGGCCTCACCAATCTCGACCTGGCGTTTGGCGACACCAAAACGCCAGCGGAAAAGCGCCGCATTCTGCGCGAATCCATGCGCAACTTCATGCTGGTGCTGCTGGACATGATTTGGTTTTCGCACGACCCCGTCGCCCGGATGGCGCGTTGGTTTCGCGCCGCCCCCAACATGCAGGCCGCCATGGCCGAGCCGGGCGCCACGGTGGCCGTCACCGGGCATTTTGGCAACTGGGAGCTGACCGGCCGCTACTGGGCCGAGCAGACCGGCGGCCTGATGAGTGTGGCCATGCCCCTGAAGAATCCGGCGGTGGACCAACTCGTGACGCGCGTGCGCCACCTCAACAAGCAGACCGTCATCCCGCGCGACGGCGCCTTGCGCAAGCTCATCGGTTACTTGCGCGGCGGCGGCAGCATCGGCCTGCTGCTGGATCAAAATACCCGGCCGCGCGACGGCGGGATTTTCGTGAACTTCTTCGGCAAGCCCGTTGCCGTGTCGCCCGCCGGGGGCCTGTTGGCCACCATGATGCACGCCCGGATTATTTTCGCCTGCACGCGGCCGCAGGCCGACGGCACCTATCTCGGCGAAACCCCGCGCGTCATTCCCGCCGCCGAAGTCAGCGCCATGAATCGCAAGACCGCCACCACCGACCTGACGCAACGGATCACCGGTTTTTATGAGGAAGCCATCCGCGCGCATCCGGAATGCTGGCTGTGGACCTATCGCCGCTGGCGCTATGTGCCCCCCGGAGCCACGCGCGCCGACTTCCCATATTATGCCCAATAGAAAGGACTCGCCATGCTGAACTTTACCACCTACCAACAACAGGCCATGACCACCGCCGTCTATCCCGGCCGCGGCGAAGGCAACTTCACCTATCCCGCGCTTGGCCTGGCCGGCGAAACCGGCGAGGTCTGCGAGAAAATCAAAAAAGCCATCCGCGATGATCACGGCGTGATTTCCCCCGAACGCCGCGCGCTGCTCGCCAAGGAAATCGGCGATGTGCTCTGGTACCTCGCCACCCTCTCCACCGAGTTGGGGTTGGAGTTGCAGGTCATCGCCGAGCAAAATCTGGCCAAGCTGGCCGCGCGCAAAGCCACCGGCCACATTCACGGCAGCGGGGATCTGCGCTAACATGGCCCGCCCCGCAGCCATCCTTTTTGATTTCGATGGCATCATCGTGGACAGCGAACGGCTGCACCACGAAACCATGGTGGCGGCCATGGCCGGCGCCGGCCCCGCCACGCCGTGGGAGTTTTATCAGGAACACCTGATGGGCGTGGACGATCGCGGCGCCTTCGCGGTGCTGCTCGAACGCGCGGGCATCGTCCCCACACCCGACGAAATCCAGCGGCGGATTGCGGTGAAAGCCAAACTGTTTGCCGCCGCCGCCGCCGCCGGTCGTGCGCCCGTATTGCCCGGCGCCGTGGCCTTGGTGCGCGCCTGCGCCACGCAAGGTCCGGTGGGACTCTGCAGCGGCGCGTTGCGCAGCGATATCCGGCCCATTTTGAATGCGCTGGAAATCGCCGACTGTTTTGCGGAGATGGTCACGGCGGATGATGTGCCCCAGAGCAAGCCCGATCCCGCCTGCTACCGCCTGTGCGTGGCGCGTTTGGCCGCGCGCTTTCCGGCCGCCGGCATCACGCCGGCGGCGTGCGTGGCGATTGAGGACACCGCCGACGGCATCCGGGCCGCACGCGGCGCGGGAATCCCCGTCGTGGGCGTGGCCACCACCACCGCCGCGGCGCTGCTGCAAGCCGCGGGCGCGCGCCGCGTGTTTGCCGCGCTGACCGCCATCAACCCCGCCCAACTGGCCGCCGACTCACGGCTGTTGGGGTAGGGACGATACGCCGCTGCCGTCCGGGCTGTTGGGCTGTTCCGGCTGTTGGCTGCTTCTGTCTTTTGGAGGGACGGCTTCCACGCCGTCCGCGCGGCCTGCCGCGCATTGCG
>CAZNGD010000174.1:2005-5026 GCA_964572295.1 uncultured Verrucomicrobiota bacterium | reverse complement strand
AGTGATTGAAGATGGAACCAATCCGCTAGACCCTGCTGATGACTTGCAGAAGTACACGCTGCTGATCGAGTTCGACTATGACAAGTCGTTCATCCGCCCGCAGTACTTCACCGACATTGAGCCGGTGGTCAAGGTGCTGCAGCGCGACCCCAACGCGACCGTGCGCGTGGAAGGCCATGCCGACAAGCGCAAGACCTCCAAGCGCGACTACAACCAGCGCCTCAGCGAGCGCCGCGCCCACGCCGTCAAGGATTACCTCGTGCAGCAAAGCGGCATCCGCGCGGCCAACATCACGGCCGTGGGTTACGGCTTTGACCGCCCGGTGGCGCCCAACGACACCGAAGAAAACATGCAGAAGAACCGGCGCACGGACATCTACATCAAGAAGGGTGACGCCCAGTAGTCTCGATGATGCCGACATTGGGCTTTTTATTGCCCTCCAGCGTCACGAAAGTGGAGCTGGAGGGCAAAACCATTTATATCGTGGGCACCGCGCACGTCTCGGCGCAGAGCGTGGCCGATGTGCGCGCCACCATTGCCGCAGTCCAACCTGCCGCCGTCGCCATTGAACTGTGCCCCGCCCGCTATCAGGGCATGGTGCGCAAGGATGCCTGGCAACGGACCAACCTGTTTCAGGTGATCCGGCAAGGCAAGGCCATGTTCCTGCTGGCCCAACTGATCATGCAGTCGTTTTATCGCCGCCTGGGCAAACAGCTCGAAGTGGAGCCCGGCGCGGAAATGCTCGCCGGGGCCGCCGCCGCGGAGTCCGCCGGCGCGCGCCTCGAACTGATTGACCGGCCCATTGACATCACCCTCAAGCGCGTCTGGCGGCACCTGGGTTTTTGGTCGCGCGTCAAACTGCTCGGCGTGATGATCAACGCCCTGTTTTCCGGCGAGGACATCAAGGACGAAGACATCGAAGCCTTGAAAAAGCAGGACCAACTGGAAGCCCTGTTGAAGGAAATGGGCCAGGCCTTTCCGGAAATCAAGAAGCGGCTGATTGACGAGCGCGATGTCTATCTCGCGCAAAAGCTGCGGGATGTCGCCGCGCCCACCATCGTGGCGGTGGTGGGGGCCGGGCACGTCCCCGGCATGGTGGCGGCCTTGCCGACCCCCGCCTCGCTGGCGGAATTGGAGCAGTTGCCGCCGCGTACCCGCTGGTCAACCATCTGGCCCTGGTTGATCCCGGCCCTGGTGTTGGCCTTGATTGCGTGGGGGTTCATTCATGGCGGCACCGCACAAGGCGTGGACTCCATCCTCATTTGGGTGGGCGTCAACGGCATACTCGCCGCCATCGGCGCGGCGCTCACGCTGGCCCACCCGTTGACCATCGCCGCGGCATTTGTCGCCGCGCCCATCACCAGCCTGAATCCAACCATCGCCGCCGGCTGGGTCGCCGGCCTGGTGGAAGCGTGGCTGCGCCCGCCCCATGTCGCCGATTTTGAATCGCTGCCCGCGGCCATGGAAAGCTTCCGCAACTTCATCCGGAATCCGGTGGTGCGGATTTTGCTCGTGGTGGTCATGACCAACATCGGCAGCAGCATCGGCACCTTTGTGGCGATTCCGTGGATTGCCGCCCACGGCAGTTGAGGCGCGGCGGCTACGCCGAACCCGCCAGCAACAGCGCCAGATTATCCTTGAGCACCTGCGCCGACTGCGCCAGCTCCTGATTTTCTTCCGGGGTCAGTTGGGCCTCGATGACTTCCTCAATGCCGTTGGCCCCCACCACGCAGGGAATGCCCAAGGTCACATCGTTCAGGCCATATTCGCCCGCCAGCGGCGCGGACACCGTCAGCACCCGGCGCTCGTTCCGCAGAATGGCGCGCACAATCTGCACCATGGCCATGGCCACGCCGAAGCTGGTGGACCCCTTGTAGCCGATGATGTGATAGGCCGACTGCCGCACCTGCGCGAGGATTTGCGGCCGCCGGTTGATGAAGTCGCACTTGCGGCACACCGAGCAATAGTGATCCATCGGCAAGCCGCCAATGTGCACCAGCGACCACGCCGCCAGTTCGCTGTCGCCATGCTCCCCCAGAATGGACGCATGAACATTTTGCGGCGACACCCCGCAATGTTCCGCCAGCAACCAGCGGAAGCGCGCGGAATCCAGCACCGTGCCCGAACCGAGAATCCGCCCGCGCGGCCACTGCGTCCGCAGCCGCGTAATATGCGTGACAATGTCCACCGGATTGGTCGCCACCAGCACAATGGCCTCCGGATTCACCATTTGGATATCCGTGGCGATGCCCGTGACGATCTTGGCGTTGATCTGCATCAACTCCAGCCGGCTCTGACTGGGCCCCGCCTGCGCCTTGCCCGCCGTAATCACCACAATCGCCGCATTCCGATACGCCTGCGGCGCCGTGTCCGCATAAATGGACACCGTGCGATAAAACGGCGCGCCATGCGCCAAGTCCAGCGCCTGCCCCTTGGCCAAATCCGCGTTGGCATCCACCAGCACGATTTCCTCCGCAATGCCCGATTGCGCCAACGCAAATGCAAAGCCGGAGCCCACCGCGCCGGCTCCGACAATCGCCACTTTTCTTGATTTGAAATTCACGGGTATTCTCCCAACGTCCTTGAAGCCTACCATACCCCACCGTTTTGTGCAGCCCTTCCGCCACGCGGCTGTTGGCTGTTGCGGCTGCCGGCTGTTCCTGTAGCCGGTCGCGCTGAACCCGGGGCTGTTGGCTGCTTTTGTGTTCCGCTTCTTCCTGCGTTTTCGGGGGGGGGGATTTCTTGAGGATTTTGGCGTGAGAACCCCGCCAAAACCCGCATGAAATCCTCCGTTCGCAGTGCTGCGCACAGCGGCCAAGGCCCGGCACGGCCTCTTGATTTCCGCCCCGCCGCGGCAGCCCTCGGCGGCGAGAGCAGTGGCTGCAAAAAAAAACAGGTCCCATTCGTCCTGTTTTTTTACGCCTTTTCCCGGCTTCCGGCTGATTCCTGTTTTCCTGCTGGGCTCGATGGTTTTCCACACTGTGGAAAAATCGGGCCAAATCGTTCCACACTGTGGAAAAA
>CAZNGD010000174.1:0-1905 GCA_964572295.1 uncultured Verrucomicrobiota bacterium | reverse complement strand
ATCGGGCCAAATCGTTCCACACTGTGGAAAAAACATTTCCACGCTGTGGAAAAATGCGGTTGGCGGCGGCATGGCGGAAAAATGGGGGGGGGATTGTATTGACGGGGGGGCGGGTTTTGCCTAGAGTGGGACTGTCAAAACAGTGGACCCAAGGAGCACGTTATGAGTACTACGGTTGGCGATCTGTTGCGGCGCAAGGGCGCGCAAGTGGAAACCATTACGGCGCAGGAAACCATCCTGGTGGCGATTCGGCGCATGAGCGAAAAGCATATCGGCTGTCTGGCGGTGGTGACCCAAACAGGCAAGTTGTCGGGCATTTTGTCCGAGCGCGATTGCCTGTGGAAGGTGGTCGCGGCGGGCAAGTCGCCCAAGACCCGGCTCGTGAAGGAGGTCATGACGGGGGTGGCCCAGATGCATACGGTGACACCGCAGCAGTCGGTGGAGGAGTGCATGGGACTGATGACGGCGGGGCGGCATCGCCATTTGCCGGTGCTGGCGGCGAACAAGCTGGCGGGGCTGATTTCGATTGGGGACATCGTCAAGGAAATGTTGGATTCGCAACAGGCGACCATTGCCAGTTTGGAGAAGTACATTACCGGCACGTTCTAAGGCAGCACAATGACGCCGACGGTGCCGGCCGTCGGCGGCCGATGGGAGAACACCATGGCAAAACCGGAAACCTGCGCTGGCTGCGCGGCGGCCACCGCTGACGATGAGGCGACGCTCCTGGCCCGATTGGAGGATGTGCTGACCCGGCAGCGGGGGCAGCCGGGCGGGCTGATTCCCGCGTTGCAGATGGCGCAGGCCATCTTCGGTTATTTGCCGGAAGTGGCGTTGCGGCGCGTGGCGACGGCCTTCGATAAATCGTATTCCGAGGTGGCGGGGGTGGTGTCGTTTTATTCGTTTTTTTCGACGGTGCCACGGGGGCGTTATCTGGTGCGCGTTTGTCTGGGCACGGCGTGTTATGTGCGCGGGGGTGGCGAAGTGTTGCGCGCGTTGCAGGCCAAGCTGGGGATTGGCGTGGGCGAGACGACGCCGGATCGCCTGTTCTCGTTGGCGGTGGGGCGGTGCTTCGGGGCCTGCGGAATGGCGCCGGTGCTGATGATTAACGACGACCTGCAGCCGCGGGTCAAACCGGCCAAGCTGGGCGAGCTGCTGGAGCAGTATCGCGCCCGCGCCAAGGCCGAGGAAACGGAAGCGCCATGACCGCGCGCCTGAAAAAAATGGGATCGGAAGCGGCGTTGACGGCGTGGCGGGAGCAGCTCCGGGCGGCGGCGGGGCTGCGGCAGGAGTTGCGGGTATGCGTGGGCGGCAGTTGTTTGGCGGCTGGCGCGCAAAAGGTGCGCGAGGCTTTGCAACAGGCGGCGGTGCAGGCGGGCGTGGGCGAAGAGGTGGTCGTGGGTCAGGCCGGCTGCATGGGGCCGTGTGTGCGGGGGCCGGTGGTGCGGATGGCGGATGGCACGTTTTATCAGGGCGTGCAGCCGGACGACGCGACGGATATTGTGCGCGAGCACGTGCAGGCGGGGCGCGTGGTGGAGCGGCTGTGCGCCAGCGATGCGCAAACGCAGCGGTTGCAGCCGAAGGCGGCGGATATTCCATTCTTCACGCGGCAGACGCCGGTGGTGTTGCGGAATTGCGGGTGGATTGACCCGGAGCGCATCGAGGAATATGTGGCCCGCGACGGCTATGCGGCGCTGGCCAAGGCGCTCACGGTGCTCTCCCCGGAGCGCGTCATTGAGGAAATGAAAAGTTCGGGTTTGCGCGGGCGGGGCGGGGGCGGCTTCCCGACGTATCTCAAGTGGGAGTTCACGCGGCGCGCGCCGGGGCCGGTGAAGCATGTGCTGTGCAATGCGGACGAAGGCGATCCGGGCGCGTACATGGACCGCAGCGTGCTGGAGGGCGATC
>CAZNGD010000173.1:0-5058 GCA_964572295.1 uncultured Verrucomicrobiota bacterium | reverse complement strand
ACATCCGCCAGCGGTTTGTAACAATGCGGCGATTCATCCACGCCGCCCGCAGCGCGGGCTCGGCGTTCTCCGCCTTCTTCAGCCGACTCCGGATGTCCGGCGTCAGCGTGTCTTTGGCGACATGGACGCGGATATTCATCCGCCCCGCCGCGCCTGGTAGTTGTAGAGCATCTGCCAAATCTCGTGATACATCGCCAGCTTGTCCGCCTGCTCCGGCGTGCTGCAGATTCGAGCCTTGAAATTCGAATAATCAATGTCCGCCGCCAGCGCTTCAATCATCTTCCGCGCGTCCTCGCCTCGGCAGACCACGCGGAACCGGTAGTCGGCGTCCGGTGTCGTGTGGATGGTGTGGTCGGCGCCGACCAGCCGGTTCAGGCCCTCCAAGTCCGCCTTCACCCGCGCCCGCACATGCCACTCGCCGTCGCTTTTGCGGATGATGGAATAGAATCCCCGTTTTGTGAAAAGCCACATGAGACCCCTCCTATTCCACCAAGTCCGCCTGCGACAGGTCGAAACGCCACTTGAACCGGTTGCCCTTGAACTCAAACACCACCGGCGTATAGCGAAAACCGCCGTCGTCCGGATAAGGAAGAGTGTGGTCAACCCCGCCAACCGCCATGCAGATTTCCCACGGAATCCCCTCGGGAAAAGCGCGGCACGTCCAGCCTTCTTCGCTGTGCTGCGCGCCTCTGGTCAGCAGGTGCTGGCATTTACGGCAGCCCGACTGCGGCAGGTTGTAGTTTTGCTCCGGATTTGGATATTCAATGCTCTTTTTCATTTCTGGCTCCTCCACTGCTTCTCAAGATCGTCGTAGTTCATCTTCTTCGGCGGCTTCTGGCTTGTGGGCGCATCTTCCCCTGGGGGAATCTCCTCGTAAACCACAAACCGCTGCTTCCCGTCCGGACTTTCCCCCCACCCGACAATCCACCCCTTCCATTTCCGGCCCAGCAGATATTCGTCTTCGGTGCGATGATGGCTCTTTTTTCCGATATATCCGCCATCCCCCACGCGCAAAAAACTTTGCTTTTCTCCTCAACTCGACAAGAATGCCCCCCCCATGCCTGAACCTCTCCAACCGGAGCCCGACGATTTTACGCTCATGGCGCAAGTCCGCGCCGGGCGTGAGAACGCGTTTCGGATGCTCGTGGAACGCCATCAACGCCCCCTACTGAACTTTTTCGCGCGAATGGGCGCTTCCAACCATGGCGAGGATCTCGCCCAAATGACGTTTGTGCGCCTATGGACCTATCGCAAAAAATACAAACCTACCGCCAAGTTCACGACCTTCCTCTACACCTTGGCCCGGCACACATGGCTCGATTTTCTGCGCCGCCAAAAACGGTTCCGCCTCTTTGCCGACCGCTATCGCGAAGAAATCCCCGTCTCGTCCGATGGCGGTTTGCCCCGCCTGCAACGGCGACTCGACCTGCAAACGGCCCTCGACAAACTTTCGCCCAAACTGCGCGAAGTCCTCGTGCTGGCCGTTCAACAATCCCTGGCCTACGAAGAGATTGCCCAAATCTTGCGCATTCCCGTCGGCACCGTCAAATCCCGCGTATTCAATGCCATGGCCACCCTTCAGGAGATGTTTCATGAAGACCGCGCCTGATCCCCTCCACGATCCTCAGTTTGCCGACTTGCTGACCGCCCTGCGCGCCCAGCCCCCCCCCACCCCCTCCCCCGATTTTACGCACCGAACCCTCGCCCGCGCCCGCCACGCCAGCTTGCGCCGCGCCTCCTGCCCGCTGCGCTTGGCACGTTTCGCCGCCTCCATCGCCGCCGTGGTCGGCATCGGTTTTTGGCTCAGCCAGCGCCCCCCCGCCATTCAACCCAACCCCACCGCCCTCGCCGTACTCATGTCCGCCCAGCGCGACGATGGCAGTTGGCCCGCCGCCGCCCCCGCCAGCCGTAGCCGTTACGATACCAGCGTCACCGCCCTCGCCCTCCTCGCCCTGATGAAAATGGATGCCCCCCTCCCCGGCCATTACACCACCGCCATCCATGCCGGCATCAACCATCTCGTCCGCCAGCAGGATACCCAAGGACGCTTCACCGGGCCGGTTTCCGGCGTTAATTTCACCCAATATCTCGCCACCATGGCCATCCAAGCCGCAGCCGACCGGCCGGATGCCGACCCAACCTGGATACAAGCCAGCGCCCGCGCCGCCGCCCTCCCCGCCAACACCCTGCAAATGACCAAGTTGAATCAGAACCTGGCCCACCCCGCCACCTTCCCTCCCAACTGGCTGGAAGCAGGCGGCCCCGTCACCCGCGCCGCCATTGACCTGCTCGTCAAATAGCGCATCCCACTCCCTATTTTCACCCCGTTTTCAGGCTTATCCGCTTGAAATCTGCCCCCCCCCCGATACACACGCCCCCGTCGAAGATTATCCGCGCAGCGCCCCCCCCTTTTTTTTGCCCCCCCTTTTTTTGCTCCAAGCCAACCGATTGGCAATATCAGCCGGGGTAATCCCATAAGAACAAGTCGCGGACACTTTCAGACATCACATAAGTGGATTTTCTTACAACTCACGATCCTCCCCAGCACGGGAAAAGACACAAAAATACCCCCCGTTGGGTGTATGGAGACTTTACAAAAAGTGGATGGACCCCTCATTTTAAGTTTTTATTTTTACAGGTAAAAAGTTGATAATCACCGCGTCAATACTGGCTATAATGAACAGCCTGCAATTATCCATGTTTTATAAACTCTGGAACATGTGACTAAAATCACATAAAAAAAACAGGGGGGCTGACACGGTGTCCCCTTACAGCTTTTTCCGCAAAAAAGAGTCGCCTTCAATACTTGAGTTCCGCATTGGGACACCCCACAATTTCGCTGATTTCGTAGATGCTATGGGGTTTCGTTCATGCATCATGATGATGTGGATCAACCACAAGATCGGCTGCGACAAGCCATTGCCCAAGCCAAGGCCAAGCTGGGACTGCCGACAGACGCGCCGATCTACAGTTGCTACGAGGCGGGGCGGGACGGCTTCTGGATTCACCGGCTGCTGGAGAAGATCGCCGTGGTCAATCTGGTGGTGGATTCGGCCGGCATCGAAGTGAACCGGCGGCAGCGGCGCGCCAAGACCGACCGCCTGGATGCCCAGAAGCTGTTGACGATGTTATTGCGCTATCGCCTGTACGGCGAGACGAAGTTGTGGAGCGTGGTGCGGGTGCCGAGCGAAGCGGACGAGGCCCGGCGCCGCCACCACCGCAACGCAGAACGGCTCAAGAAGGAACGGCGGCAACACCTGGTGCGGCTGAAGTCGCTGCTGGTGCTCAACGGAGTGAATGTCACGCGCCTGCCCAAGGACTGGCGGACCGTGCGGGATTGGGACGGACGGCCCTTACCGGCCGAAGTGCTCCGGGAATTGGAGCAGGAACAGGCCCGCCTGGATATCGTGGTCGGCCAGTTGAAGGAACTGGAGGAAGCCCGGGCCCAGCGCCTGCGTACAGCCCGGAAGGAGGAGCCTGCCCCTGCGGCGGAACGCTGGGCTTTGAAACTAGCGGAGTTGAATGGCGTGGGCGAGGATACGGCATGGAAACTGGCCCACGAGTTCTTCGGCTGGCGCGAGTTTCAGAACCGTCGGCAGGTGGGGATCGTGGCGCTGGCCCGCAAACTGCTGGTGGCCCTGTGGCGCTACGGCGCACAAGGGGTGATCCCCCAAGGGGGGCTGATCAAAGCCGCCTGAACGAGGCGAGGAAAAGGGAAACACAACGGAGAAGCTTTGGATGTTCGAGAAACCGGCTCCGCCCTGGGTCGTGCACATGCCGACCGTTTTGTAGATGGGTTCTTCTCGATATAGATTTGAGTCTGAGCATGAACATGCGCAAGCAGCAACAGGTGTTCCACTTCGGTGGGCACGGATAGAAGGTGGTAAGCAAGGGCGGTGTTACTTCCGCCGACGTACCCATCTCAAATCGCATCCAGATCCGATCCGCTTGGAATAAAAAAGAAAGGACAGGAAGACAATAAATCCATCGCCATGACTTGACGGCCCCCATAGAAGGGCGGGAATGGTTGAGGAACGATACCTTCCCGCCGGGGAAGGCTGGGAGGTCTGCGACCGTTCCAGCCCGACAATCCACCCAGAACCGATTTTTTGAGCCAGGATACCCCAAAATAAAATCATCAGCTTGCAATGCAATGAGTTACAACGAGGTTTTCGGGATGTGAGGAACTCAGTACCTGCTTTGTTTTTTGAGCCAGACCGACAAGATAGCGATGTCGGCTGGGGTAATGCCGGAGATGCGCCCGGCTTGGCCCAAATCTGCCGGGCGGATGGTCGATAATTTTTCGCGCGATTCGTAGCGCAGCGCGTGGATGGCGTGGAAATCGCAGGTTGCCGGGATTTTCTGCTTGGCCATCTGCTCCGCTTTTTCGATTTGCCGCCATTCGCGCTCGATGTAGCCCTGATACTTCAGCTCAAACTCCACTTGCTCCATCACGGACGGTGCCAAATCGTTGCGTCGCCCCGGCAGCGTGGCATACGTTGCGCCAGGCCGCTTCAATTGTTGCGCCAGCGTAATGCCGTCGGCGTGAGTCGTGTGCAGTCGGGCCACTTCCTGCGTGATGGCCTGCGCCTGCTCGTGGATGACCTGTCGCCGTTCCGACGGCACCAGCCCCAGGGCATCCGCCACGCCAGCCAAACGGAAGACTGCATTGTCCTGACGCAACAGCAGCCGATGTTCCGCCCGCGAGGTAAACATCCGGTATGGTTCATCCGTGCCCTTGGTTACCAAATCGTCAATCATCACCCCGATATACGCCTCGTGGCGTTTTAATGTTATTCTTTCCCGCCCAAATAGATACATAACCGAGTTGACCCCGGCCATAAACCCTTGCGCCGCCGCTTCTTCGTAACCGGTGGTGCCGTTGACCTGGCCAGCCAGATATAGCCCCCCCACCCTCTTGCTTTCCAAGGTGTGGAAGAGCTGACGCGGATCAAAGAAGTCGTATTCAATCGCATATCCCGGCGCAAGGAACTCCGCCCGTTCCAGACCGGGGATGGAATGGATCATTTGTTTTTGCACTTCCAGCGGCAAGCTGTT
>CAZNGD010000172.1:0-5102 GCA_964572295.1 uncultured Verrucomicrobiota bacterium | reverse complement strand
CGCAATTTTGACAGGTACGCGCCGCAGGACACCTTGGCCCCCAGCTTCAGGACCAGACCGGGAATGATCGAACACAGGTTGGCGTTGCCGGTGCGCTCGCCATAGCCGTTCATGGTCCCCTGCACCATCGTCGCGCCGCTTTCAACGGCGGCGAGGCTGTTGGCCACGGCCAACTCGGCATCGTTATGCGTATGAATTCCGATCCGCACCTTCGGGAACCGTTGCGCCACCACCTGGGTGATGGTGACGATTTCGGAGGTCAGCCGCCCGCCGTTGGTATCGCACAGCACAATGGCATCGGCGCCGGCCTCAGCCGCCACCTGCAAGGTTTGCAGGGCGTAGTCGGCATTGTCGAGATAGCCGTCAAAAAAGTGCTCCGCGTCATAGATGACTTCCTTGTCGTGGCGTTGCAGATAGGCCACGGAATCGGCGATCATCTTCAGATTTTCGGCGGCGGTGGTTTTGAGCACCTTTTCCACGTGCAGCAGCCAGCTTTTGCCGAAGAGCGTGGTGACGGGAGTATCGGCCTGGAGGAGCGCGGCCAGGCCGGGATCCTGCTCGGCGGTTTTACTGGCGCGCCGGGTGCTGCCGAATGCCGCCAGTTTGGCATGGCGGAGGCGGACCTTCTTCATTTCCTCGAAGAACGCCATGTCCTTGGGATTGGAGGCCGCAAAACCGCCTTCGATGTAGTCAATGCGGAACTCATCGAGCGCCCGGGCAATCCGCACTTTGGCGGGCAGGGAGAAGTTGATGCCTTCACCCTGGGCGCCATCGCGCAGGGTGGTGTCATAGATGCTCACCTTTTTCATCGTGTCTCTCCTTTGGCAGGCCGCCCCGTGTGCGGCTAACGCCGGGCGGCTTTCTTTTTGGGCGCGGCCGGGGCCTTCCGCGCGCGAACTCCCATGCCGAACGCATCGTGCAGCGCCCGCACGGCCCGATCGGCATCCTTGGCCAAAATGACCACCGACAACTTGATTTCGGAGGTCGAAATCATTTCGATATTGATGCGGTTGGCGGCCAACACATCAAACATTTTGAAGGCCACGCCCGAATGGCTTTTCATGCCCACGCCCACGAGGCTGACCTTCGCCAAATCCTCGTTGAAGTTGACGCCCGTGGCGCGGATGGCGCGCACCAGCGGCTCCACCACGCGCTTGGCCTTGAGCAGGTCATCCTTGGCCACGGTGAAGGAGATGTCCGTCACGCCTGCGGCGCTGACGTTTTGCACAATCATGTCCACATTGACGTGGGCCGCGCCGAGGGCCTTGAAAATCTTGGCGGCCACGCCGGGGGTGTCCGGCACGCTCAGCAAGGTGACTTTGGCCTGGTTCTTATCGGCGGCGATGCCGCGAATGATCATCTGTTCCATTTGCTTGTTCTCCTCTCGCACCAACGTGCCCGGCTTGACCTCAAAACTTGACATGACTTCCAACACGACGTTGTAATTCTTGGCAAACTCGACCGCGCGCGATTGCAACACTTCGGCGCCGCAACTGGCCAATTCGAGCATTTCTTCGTAGGCAATCTCGTCGAGTTTGCGGGCGGTCGGCACCACGCGCGGGTTGGCGGTGAAGACACCATCCACATCCTTGAGGATTTGGCAGCAGTCCGCCTGCAACACGGCCGCCAGGGCAACGGCGGTGGTGTCGGAGCCGCCGCGGCCCAGCGTGGCCACATCGGCATCGGGGTTCATGCCCTGAAAACCCGCCACCACCACAATGTAGCCCTGTTGGAGGCGCTGTTGAATGCGGTCGGGGTTGATTTTTTCGATCTTGGCCTTGAGGTGCGTGCCGTCCACGAGGATCCCCGCCTGCTGGCCGGTCATGGAAATCGCCTTGGCGCCCAAGGCTTGCAGCGCCATGGTCAGGATGGCGCTGGAGGCCATTTCGCCGGTGGCCATCAGGCTATCCATTTCGCGCTCATCGGGCTCCGGGTTCACCTGTTTGGCCAGCGTGATCAGGTCGTCGGTGGTATCGCCCATGGCGCTCACCACCACCACCACGCTGTTGCCTGCCTGTTGGGTGTCAAAGACGCGGCGGGCCACGCGGCGCATACACTCGGCATCCGCCACGGAACTGCCACCATATTTCTGTACATACAAGGCCATAGCCTGCGGTCTCCTTCGTTCGCTAAACGGTTCAGTCAAAATCTTCAATGCGGTACCGTACCGCAGGTTGGTTGACGGCGCCGGCGGTGGCCGCGATTTCGGCCAGCGCGGCATCCATTTCCCGCTCGGCGGCCGGGCCGGTCACGATGATCACGGGCACATACTCCGCCGGGGATGGCGCTTCGTGCTGCATCACCGAATCAATGCCGATTTGGTGCCGCCCCAGAATCGAGGCCACGCCGGCCAGCGTGCCGGGTTTGTCCCGCATGCTGAAACGCAGATAATACCGCGCCACGATGTCGCCCGGATCGCGGAAGACCACCGGCGCGCGGGCGGGCACCGCGCTCAAATCGCGCCGCCGGCCGCCGGCTTGCAGATTCAGCGCGGCATCGGCCAAATCGGCCACCACCGCGCTGGCGGTGGCGGCGCGGCCGGCGCCGCGGCCGTAGTAGAGCGTGGTGCCCACGACATCGCCCTGCACCAGCACCGCGTTGAAAACCCCGCCCACGGCGGCCAACTGGTGGCTATGCGCCACGAGGGTTGGCTGCACGCTGACTTCGACGCCGGTGGCATCGCCCTGGATGATGGCCAACAGCTTGATGCGGTAGCCCATTTCCGCCGCATAGGCAATCTCCGCGGCCTCCAGATGGCGAATGCCGGTCACGCGGATTTTGGTCAGCGGCACATGGCCGCCATAGGCCAGCGAAGCCAGCACGGCGGCCTTGTGCGCGGTGTCATGGCCGTCAATGTCCAAACTGGGCTCCGCCTCGGCATAGCCGGCGGCCTGCGCAGCCTTGAGCACGTCGGCAAAGGGCAGCTTTTCCTCTTCCATGCGGGTGAGGATGTAGTTGCAGGTTCCGTTGAGGATGCCGTACATCCGCTCGATGCGATTGGCGCACAGTCCTTCGCGCAACGCCTTGATGATCGGAATGCCCCCGCCCACGGACGCTTCAAACAGAATCTCCGACTTGTTTTCATCGGCCACGCGCTGGATTTCCTCGCCGTGTTCGGCCAACAATTTCTTGTTGGCGGTCACTACGGTTTTGCCCAGTTGCAGCGCCTGCAAAATGAATTTCCTGGCCACGGTTGTGCCGCCGATGAGTTCCACCACAATCTGGACATCCGACCGGGCAATCAACGCCGCGCCATCGGTGGTCAGCAGGGCCGGGTCCACCGCCACGCCGCGATCGGTGGTCAGGTCCAAGTCGGCCACACCGCGCAAGACAAGGCGCAAACCGAGCCGTTCGGCCAGCAACGCGCCGTTCTTTTGCAACGTTTCGACCACACCGGCGCCGACTGTGCCGAAGCCCAGTACCGCCACTCCAATTTCTTTCATTTCCGACATGCGAACGCTCCCCGCGCTATAAACAAGTTATGAAGTGCGTCAGAATACCCCGCCGGAAGAGAAAAACAAGCCCAAGCCCGATAAATCTTCTCGCCCGCCCCCGGGCCGCCGCCCTACAGCCGACCATCCACCTGGTCGCGATCCAGAAAAGACTTGATGTCAAACACCACCAGTTGGCGTTGGGCCGCCGGCGGAAGTTTCAGCTCCCGGAAAGCCTCATGCGCCACGGCCAAAACGACGGCATCAAAGCCTTCGTGGAAGGTGGGCGTGGCCAGGGTCGGCAGCAGCTCAAAACCATATTCATGGCGGACTTCCTCCGCATCGGCCCACGGATCGTGGACCACCACATGGCAGCCGAAGTCTTGCAGCTCGCGGACCACATCCACCACATGGGAGTTGCGGATATCCGGGCAGTTTTCCTTGAAGGTCACGCCCAACACCAGCACCTTCGCGCCGTTCACCCGGCGGCCCTTCTGGATGAGCAGTTTGATGACGCGATTGGCCACGTGCACGCCCATGTTGTCGTTGAGTCGCCGGCCCTTCAAAATGATTTCGGGATGATACCCCAGCGACTCCGCCTTGTGGGTCAGATAATACGGGTCCACGCCGATGCAGTGTCCGCCCACCAAGCCGGGACGAAACGGCAAAAAGTTCCATTTGGTGGCGGCGGCGGTCAGCACATCGTGCGTATCCAGCCCCATCCGCTCAAAAATCAGCGCCAGCTCATTGACGAAGGCAATGTTGATGTCGCGCTGGGAGTTTTCGATCACCTTGGCGGCTTCGGCCACGCGGATGCTGGGGGCCAAGTGCGTTCCCGCCGTGATGATGGAGGAATAGAGCGCGTTCACGGCGCGGCCGATTTCCGGGGTGGAGCCGGCGGTGATTTTTTTGATCTGGGTGACGGTGTGCACCTTGTCGCCGGGGTTGATCCGTTCCGGGCTGTACCCGCAGAAGAAGTCCACGTTGAACTGCAAGCCGCTGAATTTTTCGAGAATCGGCACGCAATCTTCCTCGGTGCAGCCGGGATAAACCGTGCTTTCGTACACCACCACGCCGCCGGGTTGCAGGGCGCGGCCAACGGTCTCACTGGCCTTGACCAGTGGGGTCAGGTCGGGGCGGCGATGGCGGTCAATCGGCGTGGGCACCGTCACAATGAAGACATCCGTGCCGCGTAAATCTTCAATCTTGTCGGAATAGGTCAAGCGCGTGGCGCGCTGGAGGTCGGCAGTCGTGACTTCCAGAGTGCGGTCGTGCCCGGCGCGCAATTCCTGCAACCGTTGCGGGTTGATATCAAACCCCACCACGTCATAATGACGTCCAAACTCCGCCGCCAACGGCAGGCCCACATAGCCCAGGCCGATGATCGCCAGGCGCGCTTGGTGTGATTCAATTTTGGCAAGTAGATCTGGGGTTGTCGTCATGGTTGGCCGGATTCCAATGGGGTTCGTTGCAAATCAGGGGGCCAGACTATGCTGCCAGCCGTCTTCCGGCAAGCGGTTTTCGCACCCATACAGGCGCCCAAATCCTCGCGTAAGATTTTTATGAGATTGGCATTCGGACTGAAAATAATGCTCAAAAGTGTGTTTTTCTGCTTGGCACGTTATATCTTATGCGTATCGAACCACTTCCAACGTGATGATGCCGTCCCCC
>CAZNGD010000171.1:0-5128 GCA_964572295.1 uncultured Verrucomicrobiota bacterium | reverse complement strand
GGGGGTGGGGTGTTCGTAGGATGGGGTGAGTGCAGTAGGAAGTGGGTTGAATTTGATGGAAAAGAGTGGTCGGACTGAACAAGGCGGGCGGCTCTATCGTACCCGGCAGTTGAAGGGGCATACATTATGAGTCCAAACCAGTCGTTTCTGCTTTATACTGCGCCGGATGGGGCGGTGAAGGTGGAGGTCTATTTTAAGGATGAAACGGTATGGCTGACTCAAAAGGCGTTGGCGGAGCTGTTTGGGGTGCAAATTCCCGCAATTGCCAAGCATCTAAAGAATATATTTGAGTCAGGCGAACTCTCCCGCGAGGCAACTGTTTCCAAAATGGAAATAGTTCGTTTGGAAGGTCAGCGTGAGGTGACTCGTTGCATTGAATATTACAACCTCGATGCCATTATTGCGGTTGGCTATCGGGTGAACAGTTATCAGGCGCCCCAGTTTCGCATCTGGGCGACCAAGACCCTGCGGGAGTTTATCGTCAAGGGGTTTGTGCTGGACGATGAACGACTAAAGCAAGGGAACCGCCTGTTTGGCAAAGATTATTTTGACGAACTGCTGGAGCGGATTCGCGAGATACGCGCCAGTGAGCGGCGCTTTTACCAGAAGATTACCGACATTTATGCGCTGTCGGCGGATTACGATCCGAATGCTCCCGCGGCTCAAGGGTTTTTTGCCACCGTGCAGAACAAACTTCACTGGGCGATTACCGGACAAACGGCGGCGGGATGATTGGATGGCGAAGATTGGTCAGACTGAACCAGGCGAGCCGCTCATCCCGAAGCATGGCGGATTTCGGCATCTCAAGAGCTTCCAGGTGGCGCAACTGGTCTATGATGTTGCGTTGCGGGTTTGCGGCACGTACATCGTCCGGGGCAGCCGCACCCTGTGGTCCAAGAGGCACACATCATGAACCCAAACCAGTCATTTATGCTTTATACCGCGCCGGATGGAGCGGTGAAGGTGGAAGTCTATTTCAAAGACGAAACGGTCTGGCTGACTCAAAAGGCGCTGGCGGAGCTGTTTGGGGTTAACGTGCCGGCGATCAGCAAGCATCTCAAAAATATCTTCGAATCAAGCGAATTGGCGGAGAATTCAGTTGTTTCCATTTTGGAAACAACTGCCGCTGACGGCAAATCTTACGCGACTAAATACTACAACCTCGATGCCATTATTGCCGTTGGCTATCGGGTGAACAGTTATCAGGCGACCCAGTTTCGCATCTGGGCGACCAAGACTTTGCGGGAGTTTATCGTCAAGGGGTTTGTGCTGGACGATGAACGGCTGAAGCAGGGAAACCGCCTGTTTGGCAAAGATTATTTTGATGAACTGCTGGAGCGGATTCGCGACATCCGCGCCAGCGAGCGGCGGTTTTACCAGAAGATTACCGACATTTATGCATTGTCGGCGGATTACGATCCGAATGCTCCTGCGACCCAAGAGTTTTTTGCCACCGTGCAGAATAAACTCCACTGGGCGATTACCGGGCAAACGGCGGCGGGATGATTGGATGGCGAAGATTGGTCAGACTGAACCAGGCGAGCCGCTCATCCCGAAGCATGGCGGATTTCGGCATCTCAAGAGCTTCCAGGTGGCGCAACTGGTCTATGATGTCACGGTGCGGTTTTGCGACAAATACATTGACCGGCGCAGCCGCACCCATGATCAGATGGTGCAGGCGGCGCGCTCCGGTGTGCAAAACATCGCGGAGGGGAGCGTGGCCAGCGGCACGTCCAAGAAGATGGAGCTGAAACTGACCAATGTGGCCAGAGCAAGTTTGGCGGAGCTACGCCTGGACTACGAGGATTTTCTCCGTCAGCGCGGCCTCAAGCTCTGGCCGCCAACTGACCGCCGCCGCCAGGCGCTGGTGGCGCGGCGCTGCGCCACCGCCAGCGAGGTGGCGGCGTGGGTGGTGCAGACGGCCAGAAATGGGAATAATGGACAGGATGGACACAATGGACATGGAGCGCCGTCCATGAAGTCCATGCAGTCCATAAGGTCCATCCTCTTCCCCGAAATCTCGGCCAATGCCGCTCATGTTTTAATCGGGGTGGCCATGGCGCTGCTGGATCGTCAGATACAGGCACTGGCGGCGGCTTTTGCAAACGAGGGCGGTTTTACCGAGCGGCTTTATCAGGCGCGGCAGTCGAACCGGTCGGTGCGGAGGAAGGAGCCAAATTAAGGGGCAGAGTCGAGGCCGGTGCGGAGGGCAAGGGAATCAACGAGGAGGGCTCCCGCAGGACCTGCACCGGCCACGTGGATGACGGCACGGACCCAGACGGCCTCTTGCGGGGCGGTGGCGGCTAGGGAGAACTCCCGCCATGATTCACCAAGGTTTTCCAGAGGGAGGGCGTGGCGAGCGAGGCGTTGGGAATGGTCCGCATTCCAAAACTCGATTTTGATGTCGCGGGTACGGGCTGTCCAGGCGGCATCCGCCCAAGCCCAGGCGGAGAAGTGGTAGTTGATGCCGGGAGAGGCGGGCACTTCCTGCCAGATGCCGCCGCTGTCGCCGGCTGATGCCCAGGCGCCGCGGATTGCCATGGCGTAGTATCCGTCATGGGCGCGCCAGTTTTCGCGCCGAGCGGAACCATAGGCGTCGCCGTGGGAATCGGGCTGGTTCATGGTCCAGAAAATGCAGGCATGAAAGTCTGCCGCTGTCTCATACTCGAAGGATGGATTGAGCAGGAGGTTGGCGGTTTCGGCGCGCGACATAGAAGCAGCGCTGCACAGCCAAAGCCCCATCAGGAGAAGGGTGAAGAAAGAGAACAACGGTTTCATGGGGCCTCCTGAGGTTGGGACGGCGCGGGCAGCGGACGGGAACGGATATGCTCAAAACGAACGGTGGCGCCGGCCGTGGGATAGAGTCCGCCGAAACCGAGTCGAAAGGCGTTGGCCCAAGTAAAGCCGTCCAGCGACTCGTTGGTGAAGACGGGCTCGCCATTGATCCAAGCACTGAAGCGGTTATTTTCGACCCGGAGGCGAAGGCGGTTGGCGGCGGGGAAGGGACGGGTGGTGACGGCGGCGCGTCGGGAATCTTGGCTGCCTCTGGCCAGGACGACTTCACCACGAGCGGGATAGAGGGTAAGCGAAACGAAGGTGCTTTTGTCCTTGGCGACTAACAAGGCGGCGTTGTCGTCCGCTGCGGTGCGGTTGGTGACGACGACGGCATCCAAGGCGATTTCCCAATTGCCATTGGTGACCTCGCCCAGCAGGATTAAATTGCGCTGATCCTGCGAATGGCCGAGATAGGCGCCGTTGAGGACGGGGCGGCAAGTGCCCCGATGGCAGGTCCAAGGATGCAACGACGGGTTGGCGAGAGTCTCAATCCAATTTTCTTCGGGTTCGAGTTCTGCGCGGATGTGGAGGGAGCGGCGGAGCGGATCGAGGAGCATGGGGTCGGTATGCTCGGCTTCAAGTTGGGCGAGCCGTTGGCTCGCTTCGGTAAAATCGCGGCGCTTGATGGCGGTGGAGAGGGCGACAAAATCGGGGTTTTCGGTTTGCAGACGGGCGCTAGCTGCGGCGAGCGACAAGGAGTAGCCACGGGTTTTTTCGAAGACATCGGGATCGAGGCCACTCGACAATTCCGGGTCGTCCAGAATGCGCAGAAAATCGGCAGGCTGGTCAAATTGGTGGGCATCATTGAGGTAGTCCATGAGCAATTCGGCGCGGTCAAAGGGGATGGGGCCGGAATGCCGGAGATAGCCCTCATAGACGTGGCGGAATATCGCCCAGCCGTCGGGGTCGCGCCATGGGTGGCGCGTGATGCCTCGTTGTGTCCAGGGGCGGGGATAGGTCAGGCGGTCGCTGGCAATCGTTTTGTAGTGGTAGAGGGCAAAGCGCGGCAAGCGGGTGTCGAAGCGGGTGTTTTCCGAGACCATTTTCAGGATGTGCGCCAGTTGCTCCGGGGTGCCGCCCCAGCGCGGGAGCGTGTGGAAAAGAAATGATTTGTAGGCGGGCCAGTAATCGAGCTGGGCATCAACGGCGAGCCGAAACCAATCGTAATCGGTTTCGGTGCCGGAGTTATGTCCGGCGGCGGCCATATCAATGAGGTAATCAATCGGCTCGGGAAAGTCCGGGCGGAGTTCGAGGGCGGCGCGGAAATGGGATTCCGCTTTGGCAAGGTGGTCGGCGAAACCTTTCCAGCCTTCGGGGGTGACGGTGTTGGCAAAGCCGCCGCCACGATCCGCCCACGCGCGGCGGTATTCGTGATGGCCGAGCAGCATCTGCACCAACCACGGTTCGCCACCGCCCAGCGCTTCGATGCGGCGGCTGACGATGTGCTGTTGATCGCCATCGCGGGTCCAATAGATTTTTGACCAATGTTCATTGATGTGCTCGCGGAGCGGTCGGAGGTCTTCGGGACGGAAGGAATCGTTGGCGATTCCCTGGGCGAGAAACTCCAACGCACGGTCTTTCCAGCGGAAGCATTGGTCTTTGTCGTGGTCGTCGCCGATCTGATGGATGACGGTATAGATGGCGACGGCGTTTTGGGCTTTCAAGATGCCGGAAGCGCCAAACTGGTCATAGCGGGCGGCGGCCTGCAACAAAAGGTTGAACGCTTCAGGATAGCGGCCCACCGTTTGCAGGAGGAGGCCGTGGACATGGAGCAGAGCGGGATCGTCACTGGAAGCGGCGCGAAGCGCCTCCGCCGTCGTCAGCAGAGCGTCGGGATTGGGCGTGTCGGGCAACTGGGCTTGCCATGCGCCCACTTGGTCGAAGAACTCGGCGCGTTTGTCCTCGCCGACCGCACGGGGATGCGCGGTTTGGTGCGGTGCATTCTTCCATCGGCGAGCCAGCGATTCTGCCCGTTGCCGAGCAAGTTGTTGCTCGGTGATGCCATCTGGGCGATCGGGCGGGAGCGACCAGTCGGGTGGGAGCGCGCGAGTATTGCAGGAAACGATCGACGATGAAGGGGGGGCTGGAAAAGGTTCTTCGTCGCCCCGTGTTGTTTGATTGCTCATCAAGAAGCACGCCGCAAGGCCGAAAAAAGCGGCGATGGAAATGGTTCGGGTCATACGCTCACCTCCAGCATTCAGACATAATCCAAAAGATACACCAGCGTCAACCTATTCGCCAGGGCAAACGCATCTAAATTCCTAGCACCCGTAACAGGTAGCGGTTATCCCAT
>CAZNGD010000170.1:0-5204 GCA_964572295.1 uncultured Verrucomicrobiota bacterium | reverse complement strand
GGCGTATGGTCTTTTGGCCCGTGCACAATCTCCAACCAACGTTGCGGCGCGGCCACGCCTGCGGCTTTCCGCTCACGTGCGACATCCCACCCGGCCTGTGTCAAGCCGTAGAGAAACAGCCCGTCGCCGTGACTGCGCCGCCGCCAGCGGATCAAGAAAGCCGCCAATGCGGGCGCTACGGCATCCGCAAACGGCATGGCCCATTCAGGGTCAATCCGACTTTCACCAGCAACGCCCGGCGTGTAGGGATCACCTCCGCAAAGGCTGTTCTCGGAAACCCATCCTCCGGTCCACCGGTGCGGGTCGGTTTTCTTGTCCGCCAAAAAGTCCACGGCAAACAGCGAATCTTCATAGGTCGGCAACCCTAGAACCCGTCGCGCCGCGTCCGCGCCGTTGCGGGTCAGTCTGAAAGCCTTATCACCCATGAGTTCGACTAGGCCCATCTCAACCAGTCGGGCGCGGGCACGGGTCGCGGCTTTCCGCTCGGCTCCATCCTCGCCCAGTGCCCGCCACAACATCCGCCCGCCGGTGTGTTCCAAGCGTTCAATCGCCTGCCAATCGGCCTGCCATGCCTCGCCGTCAAGCGGGCGCGGTTCGACTGCGCCGGTCAGCCTGCCAAGTGCCTGCGCAAGGATTCTCATTTCAAGGAGGGTCATCTCTCATCCTCTCTGTCCAGTGACATATTTTTACAATTCCGCAATATCAAGAAGCGGGGGTTCCCGCCCGCCGCGCGTTGGTAGTACCTTGCCCCCCCGCCCGCTGTTGGTCCTCCATTCTTTCTACGTGATTCATCGCGCCATTTCATGGCGTGGGGGTTCCCGCTCGGCGCTCCGGAGTAGTACCTCCCGCCGCCCGCCTCCTGCACTTCCCAATAGAGTTCCCCCCGGCCCACGGTTGACCGCCCCCGCCCACTACGTGGGGCGGGGGGCGATCCAAACCGTGATTAGCGTGATTGACGGCGGCAATCTCGGCAATCATGGCGATCATGTGGGCAACCTCCCCTGCAACCGCTCGCGGACCTCGGCTTGCTTGGCCTTTATGGCTCCCGGCAAGCCCACAAAAACGGGTGGATTTTTGACGGGTGGCCGCCATGTTTCCCAAACGCCGTCAAGAGTCAGTTTGCGGATCAGGTCTTTGGCATGGTCCCGCGTCGCTCCTGCCCCCCTCAACTTCTGCACAACCTCGGCTGACGTGTACGCCTCCCCCCCTAACGCTTCGGTAGCCTCTTCCGCCGATAGGGTGGCCGCCTTCTTTTGCCCGCGCCGCCCTCTGGCCTGATATGCCAAATCCTCCTGCCATGCGGTAAAGTCGAAACCATCATCCCGGCAATATGTCATCGTGTCATGGTCCAGCCTTACGGCAAACGGTGCCACGCGCTGGGCATCATTAGATTTGGCTTGCACGCATACAACCGGCGGATCATCGCCATCATCGCCAGGCGCAAGATTCCACACAACCCGCGCCGCCGAAAACAACGCCTTGCTGCCCTTGCCAAAGTTTGACGCATCGTAGCCGACTGCCTGCAACAGATTGCCCGCCCCGGTGCGTGAGTGTGCCAGCACGCCCAGCCCCGCGTTGGGGCTGACCTTGCGCAACAGTCGCCTCAAGTTTCCGAGTGTGCTGCGGATTGCGTCATCGGCGTTTGCCTCGCCGTCCAGCACGTCGCCAAACGGGTCAACCCAAAGCACGTCCGGCGGAAAAGCCTCCAGCGTAGCCCGCCACTTTCCTTCATTGTTTGCGGTCATGGCGATATTCACGTCATCAAACGCCTCCAACGTGGCCAGCCTGATATGATCTCCAAGCAAGGCCATTTGCGCCGGCGTCAATCCGCCGCTCATTTTTCGGACATCGTGCTGTAGCCTGTGGATGGAGTTTTCTGACCCCACAAACAAATGTTTGAGCGGTCGCGGCGCGGTGTCCATCCCGGCAAACTGCCAGCCGAGAACCTGACAACGCGCCAAGTCCAAAGCCAACCGGGATTTTCCAAGCCCGCCCACGCCAAAGAATACGCACAATGCGCCAAGCGTCCACCCGGCCCAAACGATCTCCGGGGGTTCAAGGATCAGTCGCGCCAGCTCATCCCATGCGCGGGTGGTGTATGGCTTCGGCTCTGCCGCGGCTTCAGCATCGCGCCACTTGAACGGCGCCGCGGTGTCCTTCACAATGGCGTGTTCATCGTGCGAAACGAAACAAAGACGGCTCACGTCCTGCCCGCTAGTATCGGCCTCAACTCCACGCTCCCGCCAGTACTCCACAACGGCGCGAAACGCGGCTTTGTGTTCCTCGGCATCTTTGGGCCTGTCAATAGCAATAACAGCCTTTGCGCCCAATCCTGACGGCGAAACAAACGAGGCGAGCGTGTGAACATCGTCGCCAAGTTGATCCCGCGTCGCTTCGGCATCGTGAACGCTCGGCAACTTGTCCACGTCCAGAATCAAAAAACCGCTGTGCCTTTTCAGTCTGTCGGCTTTCCGCCTCTCAAATACGCCCCCGGTGGTGAATCCCGGCAAACATGCTTTCGCGGCTCTGGCCTCCGGCGTGTCGGCATTGCGTACCGTGCGCACAAGTTCGGCCCATTGGCCCGACTGAATGCCCGCAAGGATTTCCACAAGCGGCGCGACGGTTCCGGCATTGTCTTTGACGCCGCGATACATGGAAACGCCCCCGCCTCCATTTTCACTGAACGCTTTTTCAATCGCGGCGTCCACCTCGCCGTGTGGCGTTTCCGCTCTCGGCATTTTCTCCACGATCCGCTTGGCGGCTTCCTCTCTGGATACGCCAGTCAATGCGGCAACATTCGCCGCGCCCAAAATCCAAGCGTGAACGCCCTCACCGGGTCGGGGGCAATCGGCAAGTTTTTTGTCAAACGGTGTTTGAAGCTTCATCGCCCACCCCGCAATTCCGCTGTGAACGCGCGTAAGTCATCCAGCGTCATGCCCGCATGAAACCGCGCGACAAGTTCAAAAAACCGCGCAAAGTTAGTCACCTGTTTCGCACAGTCCGCAATCGCTTCCCGCCATTCGCGGGGCATCGGCCTTGCGCCGCGCGTGCGTGTGGTAGTGCTCATTTTACACCTCCGGCCTTTAATGTGTCTTTGATCCGCGCCGCATGGCTCCCCATCCGCCCGCGTAGTTCGGCCACGCAAGCCAAGATTTCAAACCGGGTCGCGTAGCGTGTGGCCATTAGGCCACGATTGGCCGATGAAAAGATGATCCGCCCAGCGGAATGCTCGGCTTGCAAACGCAAGGTGCGCTCATCCAGCCCGGTGACGGTCTGCAAGTATTCGCGGCCCCACCATCCCGGATGCGCTTCCAGCCATTCAACCAGTGGCCCGCGCCACGTTTCTGGCGGTGGCGGGAAGCCGGGAAAGATCATTTGCTCTTTTGTGCTCTGCGTGCTAGGGTGCTTTTCAACGGGGTTGCCCGTGCCGTCGTTGCGTGAGTGCGCGGCGGCTTTTTTGCTGTTCGCTTTTTTCACGGCTGCCCCTCCTACACTCGCAAAGCGTCCACGCGGTGCCGCTGCAAAAAATTGTCCAAGTCGGCCACGTCGAACACAACCGTATTGGCGATACGGTAGAACGGAATCATCCGCATCTGCCGCCAGTGTTTCACTGTGCGCGGTTTCGCGCCGATATATTCCGCTGCTTCGATAGCGTTGAGGCGCCGCCGCTTCGGGGGTGTCTTGGTTTTGAGTTTTCCAATCATGTCCAGTTCCTCTTTGCGAGTCCGGCCCCGCCTGCCGCTCTCCGGGGCTTGTCGCGCCGTGCGACAACGCGCCCTTAAAGCGTCACTGTTGTACGTGCACGCACGGAACGGAATGATTGAACGCGGGTTTAATCCAACGCGGAAAACAGAAAAGCGCCCGCCCCGGTTGAATAGGGCAGGCGCTCAAAAACGGAAAGGAATAATTAGAAGCCTACTTGACCGCCTTTGGCCGTTTTGACCGCTTATGCGATTTGTAGCGTCGTCTGCGTTCGCGGTCTATGAGACGCCGCATCTGGCCCTCTGTGAAACGATCTCGCAAGTCTGGGTTTTCACTCAAGAATTGCGGCACGCTCAGCCGCCCATCTATCACCCGATTCTGTGTCCACTGTTGAAACACTGCGGCATCGGCGGCGCGGTCATATTTTTTTGGCCTGCCCTGCGGATTCGGAACATGGCCGTGCCGCCCGCGTGTTTCTTCATGGTCGAGCATGGCCTTTTGCGCTACAATATCCTGTGGCGTTATCTCTTGGGGGCTGCCCTGAACAATCTGGCCATTAGGCCGGATTGCACGATAAAGATTATCAATGCGCCATTTTTTAATTTCCGCCAGCAATGCGTTGCTGTCGGGTTGCTTTTGCTGCACGAAACCAGCCTTCCACTTTAGGGCAAAAAACATGATCTCAATGCGGACGTGCCAACAGCGCGTTTTCTGCCATGCCTGCCGCGCCGCCGCCTGCCTATTTTCGTGCGCCGCAATTTCTACCAGCAGCATTTTTTCGGCGACGGCCCGCTTGATTCCTATTTTTTTTGTCGGCACAAACTCCAACTTCGGCGGCGCGGGGTGTGCCGTGGTTTGTATTCTGATCTCGAAAACCGGCAACCGCTCGCCTGCAACGATCATCCATCTACGTTTTGACGTGCTCATTTTCTTCCTCCATCTTTGCTGGGTTTGATATTCCAAAAACGCTTGGCGTCGGCCTCGGATTCTTGCGGCGCCAGATAGTGCGCCCGCGCCACGTCGGGCGTGTTGCCCGCTTCCTCAACGAGTTGAAAAATGTTTTTGATCTGCACCATGCGGAAGGTGCAAAAGGTGTGCCGCGCCACGTCCGGCGGCCACGTGACACCCGCGCTTTCGACAACGCGCCTGAACAGTCGCCGGGAATAGAAAAGGGTTCCGATCCGTTCCTTGCGGGGCACGGTCAACAGCCAAGCCCGCAAGTTTTCGGCAATAGGCGTGTAGCGTGTCCGCTTGCGCTTAGACGTAGAACGCACAACGCGGATTTTTCCGCCCGCCCGCAAGTCTATGTTGCCCCAGTCTAGGCCGCGGATTTCGTTTTCTGGCCGGAGTCCGGCGAAAAAGGCGACGGCAAAAAACGGAATCATTTGCGGCGCGATCCGCTCCGCTGTACGCAAAACTTTTTCAACGTCCGCCGGGGGCATGATTGCGACGGTGTCGGGCACGGTGGCCTCCACCAGATCGGAAGAGCACACGTCTGAACT
>CAZNGD010000169.1:0-5208 GCA_964572295.1 uncultured Verrucomicrobiota bacterium | reverse complement strand
TTCCCTACACGACGCTCTTCCGATCTGCGGGATATTTGCAGGGGCGGCGCAACAGCAGGACCACATCGGCATCCTGCTCGATGGCGCCGGAGTCGCGCAGGTCGGACAGTTTGGGTTTGGCCAGGCGGTCGCGGGTTTCCGGGGCGCGGCTCAACTGGCTCAACACCATCACGGGCACCCGCAGCTCCTTGGCCATGGCCTTCAACGCCGCCGAAATGGCGGCGGTTTCCCGCTGGCGGCCTTCGGCGGCATACTTGGAATAATTCATCAACTGCAGGTAGTCCACCACGATGAACTGAATGTCGTGCTTGCGCTTCAGACGGCGGGCGCGGGCGCGTAAATCCAGTGCTTCGAGGCCTGCGGTGGGGTCCACATAAATGGGCGCGTTGCGCAGCGCATCGGCCGAGGTCACCAACTGGCGGTGTTCCGGCACGCTGACCATGCCCTTGGCCAGATGTTGGGAGGGCACCCGCGCGTGGCCGCACACCATGCGCCGCACCAGCGATTCCGCAGACATTTCCAGACTGAAGACCGCCACGGCCTTGGGCGGTTGATGCCGCGCGCCCAACGCCACGTTCTCCGCGATGTTCAACGCCAGCGAGGTTTTGCCCATCGAAGGCCGGGCGGCCAGCACCAGCAAATCGCCGGCCTGCATCCCGGAGAGCATCTCGTCCATCTTCTCGTAGCCGGTGGAGAGGCCCGTGATGCCCTTGCGCTCGGAAATCAGTTTTTCGATTTGAACGATTTCCTCGTTGATGAGGGTGGACCAGTTTTTTTCGCCGCCCACGCGCGCCTCGCTCAGCGAGAAGAACGCGCCTTCGGCGGCGCTGAGGACATCCTCGGCGGGCTGCTCGTTTTTGAAGCAGTCCTCGGTCACCTCGCGGGCGGTGTCAATCACGCGCCGCAGCAGATGGTTTTCGTAGACGATCTGGATGTAATATTCGGCGTGGGCGGTGGTGGGCGTGCCGGCAATCAGCCGGGCCAGTTCATCCTCGCCGCCCACGGTATCCAGTTGCTGGTTCTCGCGCAGGCGCGTGGCCACGGTGACGAAGTCCACGGGCTTGCGCGCGTTGTAGAGTTCGAGCAGCGTCTCAAACAGGAGGCGGTGGGTTTGCAGGTAGAAGGAGTCGCTGACGAGCTGGCTGCGGACGCAAACATCCATGACGCGCTCGGCATCCTGCAGGATGCAGCCAAGCACGGCCCGTTCGGCATCTACGCTATGCGGCGGGATCCGATCACTCGGCACGGTGGCCCGCAGGCCACTGGGCGTCTGGTTCGCGCCAGCCATCCCCCGCCTCGGTCTTATTCCGCCGCCGCGTCGGCAGCCGCCTTCTCAGCCGCCACATTCACGCGCAGCTTGCCGCGCACTTCGGGATGGAGATGCAGAACCACCTCGTGCTCGCCGAGCGCCTTGAGCGCCTCATACATCACCAACTGCTTCTTGGTCAGCTCAAAGCCGGCGGCCGCCAGCTTGGCCAGCACATCCGCCGCGCTGACGGAACCAAACAGCCGGCCATCCGGGTTGGCTTTGACCGTGCAGGTCACCGTCAACGCTTCGAGCTTCTGCAGTTGTTCCAGCGCGGTGGCCTTCTCCTGCGCGAGGCGCACGACGGCATCCGCGCGCTTCTTTTCGATCAGGCGCTTGGTGCCGGCGGTCATCACCACGGCCAGCTTCTGGGGGAACAGGAAATTCCGCGCATAGCCCGCGCGCACGCGGCAGGCATCGCCCGAGCGGCCGAGTTCGGCCACATCTTCCAACAGGATCACTTCAATGGTCTTGCCCATCACACACTCATCCTTTCGCCGCTTACGGCAGCAAACCCATGACCCGCGCGCGCCGAATGGCCCGCTTGACCTGGCGCTGCTGCTTGGCATTCGCCCCGGTGACGCGTCCCGGCAACATTTTGCCGCGCTCCGTCATGAACTTGCGCAATACTTCATAATCACGGTAATCCACCACCTGGTCGGCCTTGAGCAGGCGCGTCCGTGTCCGGCCCTGGTCCTCTGTTTTGTCCCGCCGCGGGGCCCGCTTGGTTTTTTTCTTCATCATGGCTCTCTACTCCAGTCTTAAAATGGGATTTCCGAATCGTCAGTGGACAGGGATTCCGGGGGCGGGGGTGGCGGCGGCGGCGGCGGGGGTTCCGGCCGGGAGTCGCCACTGCGTTCACCGCCATCACGCCGACTGCTCAAAAACTGCACGCGCTCGGCGCGCACTTTCAGGCGGGAACGCTGCTGGCCGCTTTCCTTGTCCGTCCAGGAATCCATCTGCAGGCGGCCTTCCACAAACACCGGCGAGCCCTTGTTCAGATACTGCTGACAATTCTCGGCCTGGCGGTCCCAGACATCCACATCCAGGAAAACCGCCCGTTCCACGCGCTCGTTGTTTTTGTTCGTGTAGGAATCATCCAGCGCGAGGCGCAGCGTGGTCACCGCAGTTCCGGAAGGGGTGCGGTGCAGTTCGGGATCCTTCGTCAGGTTCCCGATCAACATCACTTTATTCAGCGAGGCCATCGTCCGCTTCCTTTTCCTTCGGGGCCGGTGGCGCCACCGCCGGCGCCTTGACCACCTGCACGCGGAACACCTGCTCATCGAGCCGCAGGCGCGCCTGCAGCGGGGTGACCTTGTCGCCCGCCAACTGGAATGCCAGCAGGCCGTAGTGGCCGCTCAATTCCTTTTGCATGGGCCGCGCGAACTCGCGCCGACCCAACCGGGTGCTGCTCGTGACCTTGCCGCCCAGTTTTTCGATCTCGGCGCGCACCGACTCCACGGCGCCATCCCAGTCTGTTTCCTTCAGGCTCTCCCGAAAGATGATCATTGCTTCATATTTATTCACTGTTTGTCTCCTCAATTGAACTCGTTCATGGCGCGGTCCGCACCCTGGAGCAGGATGGTCTCCACCGCCGTGGCCGCGGCCCCGGCCGCCGTCGCCAGCGCCTGCCGCGTGGCGGCATCCATCCGTTCCAACACATGATCGCGCAAACTCTGTCCCGCTTCCTTGTCGCCGACGCCCACCCGCACCCGGATGAACTGATCCGTGCCGAGGCGTTCGATCACCGACTTCAGGCCGTTATGCCCGCCCGCGCTGCCTTGCGCGCGAATCCGCAACCGGCCCATGGGCAGATTGACGTCATCGGCCACGACAATCAAGTCTTTTGCGGTCAGTCCCGCCGGGCGCATCAGTCCGGGCAGTACGTTGCCGCTCAAGTTCATGTAGGTCAGTGGCTTCACCAGCAGCAGTGCGCCCGCGCCTTCCAACGAGGTTTTGGCGGTTTGGACCGGGCGGCACCACGAACGGCGAAACTTCGCGTTCCGGCGCCGGGCAAACTCATCGAGCACCAGCCAGCCGGCATTATGCCGCGTCTGGTCGTAGGCCCGTGTGGGATTGCCCAGTCCAACCACCAACTTCATTTTCCGACACCGGTTCCCGCCGTCTGGCGCGGCTTACTTCTTCTCCTTCTTCTCGGCATCCTTGGCCGCCGGGGCCTTGCCGTCCTTTTCCTTCTCCTCGCCTTCCTCGGCCTTCTTCTCCGTCAGCACTTCCGGGCCCGCGGCCGTGGTCGCGGCCTCGGCATCGGCTTCCGCCTTCTCTTCCTCTTCCGTGCGCGGCTGCGCGATGGCGGCGATCACCTGGTCGGGGTCGTCGAGCACCTTGTACTTCTCCGCATCCACGGCAATATCGCGCACCCGGAGGGTTTTGCCGATATGCAGCTCGGAGACATCCAGCGGGAACTCCTCGATGAGGTCGCCCGGCAGGCACTGGACTTCCAGCGTGCGGTGCACGTGTTCGAGGATGCCGCCTTCCTTGGCCACGCCCACGGGCGTGCCCACCAGCAGAATCGGCACTTCGATCTGAATGCGCCGCGTCATGGACACCTCATAGAAGTCCACATGCAGCACCCGCCCGGTCAGCGGATGGTGTTGCATGGCCTTCAGCATGACCTTGATCGGCTTGTCCTGCCCTTCCACCGCCAAATCCACGATCATGTTTTCGCTGCGGTGCGTCCGCAGCAGCATCACGAAATCGTGCTCATTGAGTTGGATATCGAGGCCGGGCCGGCCTTCGCCATACACCACCCCCGGGAACCAGCCCGTGCGGCGCAGGCGCCCAGCCGAGGCGCTACCCTTTTGCGCGCGCCGCTGGACATTCAATTTGGTCTCTTTCATTGCGTTCTCCCTTGATGAATCTCGAACAGTTTGGAGAGCGATTCGTCTCCATAAATCCGCTTAATGGCATCCCCCAGCAAATCCGCCACCGTCAGCACCGTGATGGGAAATCCGTTCCAACCCGGTTGCTGCGGAATCGTATCGGTCGTGATCAATTCCTCAATCGGCGACTCTTTAAGCCGTTGAATCCCCAGCGGGGTGATGGGGCAGTGGCTCACCACGGCGCGCACCGACTTGGCGCCATGCCCCATGGCCAGGCGCGCGGCGGAGCAAAGCGTGCCGGCGGTGGTCGTCATGTCGTCGGTCAGGATGCAATCCTTGCCCTGCACTTCGCCCACCAGCTCAAACACATCCACTTCCAGCGCCGACTTCCGATGTTTCCCGCCCAGCGCCAGGCCCGCGCCCAGCAACTGCGAATAGGAATAGGCCATCTTCAGGCCGCCCGGATCCGGCGCCACCACCACCAAATTGTCCGCCGGCAGTTTCTCCCGCAAATAGCGCACCATCAGCGGCGCCGCATACAGATGATCCACCGGAATATCGAAAAATCCTTGGATCTGCGGGGAGTGCAAGTCCACCGTCAGCACCCGATTCACCCCCGCCGCCACCAGCAAGTTCGCCACCAGCTTGGCGGAAATGGGCACCCGCGAGCGGTCTTTGCGATCCTGCCGCGCATAGGCATAAAACGGCATCACCGCCGTAATTCGCTTGGCCGATGCCCGCCGCGCCGCATCGGTCATGATTAACAATTCCATGAGGTATTCATTCGGCTGCAAGCCCATGGGCTGCACAATGAACACATCCCGCCCCCGCACGGTTTCCTCATACGTCACGGAAATCTCGCCATCCGGAAACCGTTCGATGGCGGCCGCGCTCAAGGTCATGCCCACCCGCGCCGCTATCTTTTCCGCCAGCGGCCGGTTCGCACTTCCCGAAAATATCTTAAATTGGCTTTGCATCATCATAATATGGTGGCTCCTTCGTCGTCTGGCGCAATGGTTGCCCGACTAGGATTTGAACCTAGACTCTGGCCTCCAAAGGGCC
>CAZNGD010000168.1:0-5213 GCA_964572295.1 uncultured Verrucomicrobiota bacterium | reverse complement strand
GCTCGTCGCCCAGCTCGCGCAGCATGACGGAATCCGGCTCCAGCGACCGCGACATGTCCGTCACGCGCACTTCGGAAACGCCTGCGGTCAGTTGCAGCGTGCGGGTTTCCTTCACCGTGGCAAACCCGTCGTTATAGATGGTCATCTGGGGGCCCGCCGCCCACGTCAACGCGGGCCACAATAGCATCTGCACGATTATTTTTCTCATGGCACTTCCTTACATATGGGCACTTTTCATCATCCTACTTCACGGCCGGGCCGGGGACAATCTGAAACCGCCCTGACTTTTCTGCTGGCGAAACGCTTCACATTCTGCCATATCCCTTCTGTCGGTTGGCGCAGGTGCGCCCGGCACATAACAAGGATTTTAGACGATGGCTGACCTGATCAAATGGCTGGGTGGCGCGCTCGTGGCGGGCGCCCTGATGGCCGGTGGCGGCGCCTGCGGCAAAAAAATGGCGACCGGCGGCGAGGCCGCCGCGCTCATCCACGACGCCTGGACCCAGTATCGCCTCAGCGAGTTCCAGGATGCGCAGCTCACGTTTGAAGCCGCGCGCGCCGCCGCCGCGCCCGGTTCCGACCCGTGGGCCATGGCCACCTACGGCCTCGCCACCACCTGGGACTTGCGTCGCCCCGGCGAAGACCCCAAGCTCGCCACCAAGCTCTATCAGGAAATCCTCGCCACCGCCCCCGCCAGCCCCATGATCCCGTGGACGGAATTGGCGCTGGCCCGCCAAAAACATCTCGTGCCCGTCGGCCAGGACCCCGATTATGCCGCCGTGCGCAAGGCCTATCAGCACATCATGGATGCCTTCCCCGGCCACCTCGCCGCCAAGGAGGCGTTTCTCTATCAGGAGAGCATCGAGCTGGCCAAGCTGGACAAAGCCGGCACCAAGGCCGCCGTGCAGCGCCTCAACGCGTTTGTGCAAGACGACTCCACCGAGTTCACCGGCCCGGCCTGGTCGCTGCTGGCCGTGGCCCACACCACCCTCCAGAATCCCGCCGAACGCCTGCGCGCCGAACAACAATCGTTTGCGCTGACCGAAGTGGACCCCGCCGACCCCTTTGTCGAGTTCGCCTGGGCCTACTGGAACCTGGCCACCATCGCCGAGTTTGAAGTGGGCGATTTCAAATTGGCCGGCCACTATTACAACAAATTGCTGGCGGACTATCCCAACGACATCCGGGTCTACGGCTGCAAGCAGGCCCTGACCCGCATGGCCGCGCTGGAAGCGCAAATCCGCGCCGAAGAGAAGGGCCGTTGAGATGCGCCGGCTCCACAAGCTGCTGGACTTTGTGCGGACCTACTTCGCCCTGCTCGTGGTGTTCGCGGTGTTCCTGTGGTCGGCGTGGGTCATCGCCACCTACCGCGCGCAACAGGCGCCGCCGGGCTCCATCGTCATTCGCCTCGGCCACTGGCAACTGGAAGCCAGCGTGCGCGAAGGCCTCGACGAAATGGCCCGCGAATACCAGCAGCTCCACCCCAACGTGGTCATCATTCAGGATGCCATCCCGGAAGGCACCTACGGCCAGTGGGTCAGCACCCAGCTCATGGGCGGCACCGCGCCGGACATCATGCAGGTCGGCGCCATGCTGCCCGATAATATCTGGCTCTCCTATTACAACCGCTACTTCCAACCCCTGAGCCGGTATGTAAATACGCCAAACCCGCACAATGCCGGAACCGACATCGCCGATGTGCCCCTGCGCCGGACCTTCAAGGACGGCATGAAAACCGCCTATGTCACCGAAATGCAGGAATACATGTCCGTGCCGCTCTCCCAGTTCGGCGTGCGGATTTTCTATAATAAGGATTTGCTAAAGAAATTGACTGGTCTGGATGTCGCTCCTTTGGACTATCGCGAATTCCTCGCCGTCTGCCGGAAAATCCAAAGCGTGACCAACCCCGCCAGCCGCCAGCCCTATATCCCCATCGCCGGCTCGGCCTACCACTTCGGCCACTGGGACGGCATGATGTTTTCGCCGGTCACCTACGGCTGCTTCCGCCGCGCGGATTTCAACCGCGATGGCTTTGTGAACAACGATGAAACCTTCGTGGCGTTCAAAACCGGCCAACTCGATTTCCATTATCCCGCCCTCGCCTGCTGGCTCCAGATGCTGCGCGAAGTGACCCAGTACTTCCAAACCGCCTACACCGGCCTGGGCCGCGATGAAGCGGTCTTCCTCTTTGCCCAGCAGCGCGCGGTCTTCATGACCACCGGCACCTGGGATGCCCGCTCGCTCCAGGAACAGGCCAAGGGCCAATTTGAAGTCGGCATCATGGACTTCCCCATCCCCGCGCGCGATGACCCGGTCTATGGCGGCGTGGTCGAAGGCCGCATCTATGAAACCCCCGGCGCCGGCTTCCGCTTCGGCATCAGCCGCACCTCCAAGCATTTCGATGTGGCGCTCGACTTCCTGCTGTTCCTCGCCGCGCAGCACGGCAACGAAAAACTCAACCGCATCATCGGCTGGATTCCCGCCATCCTCGGCACCGAGCTGGACCCGCTCTTGCAGGCGTTCGAGCCGCACCTCGAAGGCATCTACGGCAACATCAACTTCAACCTCGGCGGCAATACCGCCGTCACCTGGGGCCAAATCTACTCGCTCTATCAGGTCAACCAGATTTCCTTCGCGGACTTCGCCACGCGCTTCACCGACTACTATCTGCAAAACGGCCTCAAGGACTTCCTCGAACAGCAGCGCGACTGGCGGCGCGGAATGCAGCGCAACGAGCAGTATCTGGCCGGCATCCGCGGCCGCGCCATTCTGGCCGATGACGCCGCCGCCGCCGCGACCGATCCCGCCGCCAAGGCCGCCGCGGAGCTGGATGCCGCCTCGGCCTGGGTCCGCTACCGCGCCATCACCGCCTCGCGCCAAATCTGGGGCGAACTCAACCACGCCCGCCAGGTGGATTTGATTACGCGCGACCACCTGCCGCCCGACTACGTGGCCCCCTACGAATATTCCCCCGCCGTCCTCGCCAAAATCCGCGAACGCATCCGCGCGGAGGTCGCGCCATGAGCCGTGCCCCGACCGTTTTCCACAGTGTGGAAAAAAGATTCATCCCGCGCGGGCGGGATTTTCCACGGCGTGGAAAACCCGGCCCCATTTTTCCACGCAATGGAAAAACTTTTGCCGATTTTTCCACGCAATGGAAAACCTTTGCGGGATTTTTCCACGCAATGGAAAACCTTTGCGGGATTTTTCCACGGTGTGGAAAAAAGATTCATCCCGCGTGGGCGGGATTTTCCACAGTGTGGAAAACCGCCGCGCGCTGCGCCCTGAACCCTGCCGCCCCCACCCCCGGCCCCGCCCACTGACATGCAACCCAAGGACGTCAGACCCAACCAGCTCCGCCATCACTGGGAAATTTATTTTTTCATCATTCCCACGCTGCTGCTGATTGCCCTGTTCCAGTATTATCCGGCCAGCTCGGGCATCTTTCACTCGCTGTTCCGCTGGAACGGGTCGGATATTTCCGAGTTTGTCGGACTGGAAAATTATACCGATTTGCTCAAAAACCTCGAGTTCTGGAACTCGTTCAAATTGGCGTTCATTCTCGGCTTTTGGAACGTGATCAAAATGATTCCGGCGCTGCTGGTGGCAGTGAGCATCCACCGCTGCACGTCGGAGAAAATGCAGTTCTTCTACCGGACGCTGTTTGTGGTGCCGATGGTGATTCCGGGGCTGATCACGGTGCTGATCTGGCGCTCGTTCTTCTTCGAGGCGACGGCGGGCTACCTGAACCAGTTTCTCGATTGGACGGGGCTGATGACGCTGCTGCAGCACGGCGGCCAGTGGGTGGCGGCCAAGTTGGCCAACCCCAATACCGGCGGGCTGGCCAAGGCGGTGCTGGAGTCGTTCGACTGGCTGACGGCGTTCAAGGCGGGTAGCGCGCCGGCGTGGCTGGGCGATCCCAAGATCATCATCATCGCCTGCGTGGTGTGGGGCTTCCCGTGGGTGGGCTCGTTCGCGGTGCTGACGCACCTGGCCAAGTTGCAGAATATTTCCAAGGATATTTATGAGGCGGCCGATATTGACGGCGCCAACTGGTGGACGCGCTTCACCAAGATTGAATTGCCGCTGCTGATGGGCTCGATCTATCTGCTGCTGGTGTTCGCCATCATTGATACGATCAAGGATGCGGGCATGATTCTGGCGCTGGCCGGGATTACCGGCGGGCCGGGCGGCAAGGCGACCGTGCCCGCGCTTTTCATGCTGCGCAAGGCGTTCATGGATCAGCAAATGGGCTACGCCTGCGCGGTGGGAATCGTGCTGACGGTGGTGGTGCTGCTGCTGCAGAAGATTTGCAACATGCTGCTGCAGGGCGAGCCGGAGGGCGAGGCCCGCCCGGGCTAGTCGTTGTGGTTTGGGATTCTCGCGCTCTATGCGCTGGCGGAGGGGTTTGTATTCTTCCGCGCGTATCTGGTGCCGCACACGGCCACGCCGCTCGTTTTCGCCGGGTTTGTGGTCTCGCTGCTGATCAAGCTGGGCCTGCTGGTGGCGGTGCCGGTGGCGCTGCGCAAGTATGGCCGCGCGCTGCGGATCGGCTTGCTGGCGGTGGCGGCGGTGTTGCTGGCGGCAGCCATCACCGGGCGCGCGAATGTGACGTGGCTGCTCCTGGCCTACGCGCTGGTGATGATGCTCTCCTCCCGCCTGTTCAAGGCGGCCATCGGGTTGGCGGGGGCCATTTTGTTCGGTTACGGCCTGATGGGCGATTCGCTCAACATGATGATCTCCGGCGTGGTGTTCATCGTGCTGGCCACGCCGTGGGGCGAATGGGTCCGGCGGCTGGATCAGGCCTATCTGGCGCGTTGCCTGCGCCGGCCCGCGCCGCCGGTCAGCCGCGGCGACCGCTATGTGGCGCAGTCGTTGGCCCGCCAGCAAATACCGGCCTATCGCGCGGCGGCGGTCGTGGGCGACTGGGGTTTGCGCGGCGCCAAGCATGCGTTCATCTGGTTCGTGTTGGCGTTCGCGTTTCTGCCGCTCTACCTGATGCTGATTGTGTCGCTGAAGGATAACAACCAGTTCTACCTGAACCCGACCACGCTGACCCAGCCGCTGCATTGGGATAACTGGGCGACGGCCTGGGCCATGGTCTCGCCCACCGTGGCCAACTCCATTTTCCTTTCCACCACGGCCACGTTCTTCATTGTGATCTTCGGGTTGGCGGGCGCGTATTTCTTCGCGCGGCTCAAGGTGCCGCTGTC
>CAZNGD010000167.1:0-5222 GCA_964572295.1 uncultured Verrucomicrobiota bacterium | reverse complement strand
TTCCACACAATGGAAAAACTTTGAGCCTACTTTTCCACGCAATGGAAAAACTTTGGCCCAACTTTTCCACGGTGTGGAAAAAGTGCCGGGGGGGGCGTGGCGGCCGGTTAGGGTGCGAGGCGCAGGTGGAAGTAGGTGGTGTTCGTGGGCGCCGGGTTCGTCCACGGCGAGGTCTGCACACCCAGATTCGTCCACGTGACGGGGTTGGTGGTCAGGTTGTAGGTGCGCCAGACGGTGACATCGCCCACGTCGTTGTAGTTGGTCCAGGTCAGCACGAGATTGCCGTTGGTGGCGCGGATGCTGGAGATCCACGGCGGAATGGCGCCGAGAATGGCGAGGTCGAACTCGCGGTCCGCAATGCCATACTGGTTGCTGGCCCGGATGGTGAAGTTGAAGTTGCCGACGGCGGTGGGGGTGCCGCTCAGTTCGCCGGCAAGGCTCAAGGTGAGGCCAGCGGGTGGCGCGCCGGAAAGGAGGCTGTAGTCCGGGTCGCCGGTGGCGACGATCTGCTGGGAGTAGGCCGAGGATATCCGGCCGTTGGGCAGCGGGTTGGTGGTGCTGAAGACGGGGCCCGCGCCGATGTTGAGCGCAAAGCTGCGGTTCGTGTAGCCGAGGTTGTTGGTGGCGCGCACGGTGAAGTTGAAGTCGCCGACGGCGGTGGGGGTGCCGGTGAGCCAGCCGTTGGTGCCCAGGGTCAGGCCGCCGGGCAACGTGCCGCCAAACAGCAGGAAGAGCGGATCGCCAATGGCTTCGATTTGCTGCGAGTAGGGTTCGCCGAGGGAACCGAACGGCAGCGGGCTGGTGGTCACGAAAATGGGCGGGCCGGAAATGTGCAGGGTGTAGGCCTGCGTGACCATGCCGAGCATGTTGGTGGCGTAGAGCGTGAAGTTGGCGGTTTCGACCTGCACGGGCGTGCCGGTGATCTGGCCTTCGAGCGTGAGGCCCAGGCCGTTGGGCAGCGCGCCGGAGAACAGGCCGATGACGTTCGGGTAGTTGGCGACTTCAATCGTGGCGAGGTAGGGCTGGTCCACCACGCCATCCGGCAACGGGCTGGCCGTGATGAATTCGGGTTCATCGCCGGGGGCGTTGATGGCGATGTTATAGACCCGGTTGCTGGCACCCGCCTGATTCGTGGCGCGGACGGTAAAGAAGAGCGTTTCCACCTGCGTCGGGATGCCGTGCAGGAAGCCGTCGTCTTCCAGCGTCAGGCCTTGCGGCAACTGGCCTTCGCCAGATACCAGGCTGATGGTCAGAGCGTTGCTAAACACAATTTGCTGTTCGTAGAGCGCGCCGACCGTGCCGCTGGGCAGCGGATTGGTGGTGACGAATACGGGCGGGCCAAGCGGGGCTTCCAAAATGGTGACTTGGAAGGCTTGCGTGACACTGCCGTAGGCGTTGCCGGCAATCACGCTCAGTTGGGCGGCGCCGGTTTGTGGCGGCGTGCCGAACAACAGGCCGCTGCCGCCGTTCATGTCGAGCCACGCGCCAGTCCATGTGCCGCCTTTGATGAAGGATGCGGCGGGCACGGCGGCCACGAGCAGTTGGTTGGTGTAGGGCTTGTCCAGATAGGCATCGGGTAAAGAGGTCGCCAGAAAACGCGGCGGCATGACGGGGCACAAGGCGAGGCCGTGACCCCGGCCTGCGGCAATCCTGGTGACGCCCGAGGCGGCGGCGGGAGGAATCTGGTCCTGGCCGTCGAAGGCTTCACCCCAATGAATAATGGAGCCGTCGGTTTTCAGCGCGAAGCTAAACTGGTCGCCAGCGGCGATGGCGGTGACTCCGCTGAGCGCTTCATCGGGGACATCGGTGGCATCAGACTGCGGCGCGCCCCAGGCAATAACGCCGCCATTCTTCAGGGCCAAGGCATGAAAGTGTCCGGCGGCGATGGCGGTCACGCCGCTGAGGGCATCGTTCGGGACATCGCGGATGCCGTAGGCATAGGTGTTGGTGGCGACAATGCCAAAAACCTGCACGCCGCCATCCTTGAGCGCCATGCTGTAGTAGTCGCCAGCGTCAATGGCCGACACGCCGTTGCTCAATGCGGCGGGGACATTGCACTGCCCGTAGGAATTGGAACCCCAGGCAATGATGCCGCCATCCTTGAGCGCGAGTGCATGCCATTGGCCAGCGGCGATATCGCTCACGCCGCTCAGCGCGGCGGGGGGAATGTTGGAGGCCAGCAGGGGCGCGCCCCACACGACGACATCGCCGGAACTTTTCAGGGCCATGCTGAAGGACGCGCCGGCGGCCACGCGCACAACATCGCTTTGCGCGCCCAGCGGCGTATTGGTTTGGCCAAAATCATTTTTGCCCCACGTCCAAACCCGGCCATCCTTGACGGCGAGCGAGTGAAAATTGCCCGCCGCAATCGCGGAGGCGCCGGACATGGCATTGGTCGGCACGGGGCCGGTTTGCAAGTCGGCGTGGTTGCCCCACCCCAGCGGATGGTTTGCCGCTGCCGCGGCTCCCGTGAACCATAAGCTGCCCAACAGGATAACGGCACACGATGCGCGCAATGACGGCAATACATTCATTATTGGTTAGTATGATCCATCGGCTTGGATTTCGCAAGTGCATTTGATGTCATTTCAGCCGGCGGATTTGGCCGGGCCGACGGGCGGCGGTCGCCCGGCGCTTGCATCCCTGCCCCCGGTCGCCTACTCTGGTGTCATGAGGAAGATCAAATTGGTTATTTTGGATGCCCACGCCACGAATCCCGGGGACCTTTCCTGGGGGCCCATCGAGGAGTTGGCGGATTGCGCCATTTATCCGCGAACCCCGCCGGCGGATGTGCTGGCGCGCGTGGGCGATGCGGAGGCGGTCATGCTGAACAAGGGGGTGCTCGCGGCCGATACCATTCGCCGCGCGCCGCGCCTGCGTTATGTGGGGATTCTGGCCACCGGGTGGAACACCATTGACCTGCCGGCGGCCAAGGAGCGCGGGCTGGTGGTCAGCAATGTGCCCGGCTACAGCACGGATTCTGTGGCGCAGCATACCTTTGCCTTGCTGCTGGAGCTGACCAATCAAGTCGGGATGCACAGCGCGGATGCGCGCGCGGGCGGCTGGGCCGGCAACCCGGACTATTGCTATCGGCTCAGCCCGCAAAGCGAGCTGGCCGGGTTGACATTGGGCATCATTGGGTTTGGGCAAATCGGCCAGGCGGTGGCGCGCATTGGCCAGGCCTTCGGCATGACGGTGCTGGCCAACCGCCGCGACCAGTCGCAACGCCTGCCGCCGGGGGTGCGCTACGCCAGCGTGGATCGGATTTTTGCGGAAAGCGACGTGGTGTCGCTGCATTGTCCGTTGACTCCCGAAACGGCCGGGCTCGTGAACGCGCAACGGCTGGCCACCATGAAGCCGCGCGCGTTTTTGCTGAATGCGTCGCGCGGCCCGTTGATTGTGGAAAGCGATTTGGCCGCCGCCTTGGCTGCGGGCCGTTTGGCGGGCGCGGCGGTGGATGTGCTGTCCACCGAACCGCCCGCGCCGGACAATCCGTTATTGCGCGCGCCCCATTGTGTGGTCACGCCGCATCTGGCATGGGCCACGGCGGCGGCGCGGCAGCGCCTGATCCAGATTGCGGCGGCCAACCTGCGCGCCTATTTGGCCGGGAAGCCCGTCCATCAGGTGCCGCTGGATTGAGCAGGCCGCGCGCGGGCCCGGCGGCGGGGCGGCTTATTCTTCGTCGTCGAGCGGCAGCGAGGCTTCGTATTCGTCGGCATCGAGCAGATTGCTCCATTCGGCATCAACGGCCGGTTTCATCTTGAACAGCCACCCTTTGCCGAACGGGTCGGAGTTGACCAGTTCGGGTTGTTCCAACAGCGCTTCATTCACGGCGGTAATGACGCCGGTGAGCGGCGCATACACATCATTGGCCGCCTTCACGGATTCCACCACCGCGACTTCCTCATCGGCGCCGATTTCCTCCCCCACTTCCGGCAATTCCACGAAGGTCAATTCGGACATTTGTTCCTGGGCATAATCCGTAATGCCCACCACCACCAGGGGACCCTCTTCGCGCACCCAGCAATGGGCGGCCGTGTAGCGCAATTCACTTGACGACATATTCACCTCCATGTTCGGAAATGCCCGCTTGTACCTTCCATGCCCGGAACACGCAAGCTTTCATTTGCAACGAAAACGGCGCGGCCCCGCAGGGCCGCGCCGGGTTGGGCCGGCGATGCCGGCCAGGGCCGGGCTTAGGCGCCGCTGAGCCCGCCGATGATCGAGACCAGCGGCATGAACAGCGCGATGACAATGGTGCCCACCACGACGGCCAGGAAGATGATCAGGAGCGGCTCAATGATCGAGGTCATGGCGGCCACGGCGTTGTCCACGTCGTCGTCGTAGGAATCGGCAATCTTCATCAACATATCGGGCAGCGCGCCGGTTTCCTCGCCGACTTCCACCATGCTGACGACCATGGGCGGGAAGACCTTGGACGAGGCAATGGGCGGGGCCATGTTTTCACCTTCCTTGACGGCATCGTGAATGAGCGTCACCGCGCGGGAAATCACCTCGTTGCCGACGGTTTCCTTGACGATGTTGAGCGCTTGCAGCACCGGCACGCCGGCCGACATCAGCGTGCCGAGGGTCCGCGTGAAGCGGGAGATGGAGTTTTTGCTGATCAACGTGCCGAACACCGGCGCATGGAGTTTGAACCGGTCAATTAACAGGCGGCCCTGCGTGGTTTTCGCCAGCAGCTTCAGCACCACCACGATGGCGACAATCACGCCGAGCACCAGCGGGAATCGCTTGACCATGGTTTCGCTGGCGTTCATGACCATCTGGGTCAGCATGGGCATGCCCTTGCCGCCCATCAGGTCGGAAAAGATATCCGCGAACTTGGGCACGATGTAGGTCATCAGGAAGGTCAGAATGGACAGGGCCATCACCAACACCACAATCGGGTAGGTCATGGCGCTCTTGACCTTGCCCTTGATTTTTTCCGCCTTTTCCTGGAACTCCGCCAGGCGGGCCAGCACCACTTCCAACACGCCGCCGAGTTCACCGGCCTTGACCATGTTGACGAAGAGCCGGTCAAAAATCTTCGGATGGGCGGCGAGCGCTTCGGCAAAGGTGCTGCCGGATTCGATGCTCTCGGCCATTTGAATGACGGCATCGCGCAGCACCGGATTCTTTTCCTGGCGCTGCAGGACGCGCAGCGCGCGCATCAGCGGCAGGCCGGCGCTGACCAGCGTGGACATCTGCCGGGTGAACGTGGT
>CAZNGD010000166.1:0-5291 GCA_964572295.1 uncultured Verrucomicrobiota bacterium | reverse complement strand
CCGCCGCCGCCCCCGCCGCTGCCGGGCGTGAAGCTGTCATCGGTGGCGACATCGAGGCGGTAGCCGAGGGCGCCGCTGGAGGCGAGCCAGTTGGCGTTGAACTGCTGCGCCTGCACGGCGGTGGCGGCTTGCACGACGGGCGCGTGCAATTCGGCGTCGGGATCATACACGGTAATGGTGATGCTCTCGCTGTCCTGGCCGTCCTCGTCTTCCGCATAGAAGGTCACGGGATAGGCGCCGACGGGCGACGCGTTGTTCCATTCAAAGGTGCCGGTTTCGTTCGTCGCGCCGAAGGTCGCGCCCGCGGGCAGCGCGCTGGTGCTCAGCGTGACTTCATCGCCGTCGGTGGGCATGGCGGTCACGGCAAACTGCAAGCTGCCGCCCAGCGCGACAGTCTTGTGGCCAATGGGGTTCAGCACCGGCGGGATATCCACCGCCGCCATCGTGGTAACGTTGGTGGTGGCGGAGTTCACGCTGTTGGACGTGGCGTTGTACGAACGCGCGCGGTAGTAATAGGTGACGTTTTCGACCAGGCCCGTCACCGGGAAGGTGGTCGCGTTGCCGACGTCGCGGTTCTGATAGCCCGGAACGAAGAGGTCCGCGCCACCGCCACCTTCCACTTGGATGTTGTCCAAATAGAACCGGTTCTTGGACAAGCCTTTACCCATGATCTGAATCTTGGAATTGGCCGTGCCATCGTTGATCTGAATGGTCTGCAAGGTTTTGGAACCCGGCGCAGTCAAATCACTGCCGACTTGCGTAAAATTGCTGCCATCCGGAGCATGCAAAACTTGCACCGCCGTGGCATCCGTCCCATATTTCGCCAGCTCAAAGGTCAGGGTGGCCACGCCGCCATTCCCGGAGAGGTCCAGCGTCGGTGTCGTAATCACGCCTCTGGCCGAAGATGAGCCGAGTTTGATCCAACCCATTTCCGGATAAATCTTGGAGCCGGTCCAGCCGGGAATTTGCGTATAGGTGTCCAAGCTCGAGCTGATATCGGTGCTGTTGGATACCGCGAAGCCGGAAAAATCTTCCGTCAGAACAGGACCACCGCCGCCGCCCGAAAAACTCGGGTTTTCCGAGACATCGAGGCGGTAACCGGTGGCATTGCCGACCACCGACCAGTTGGCGTTGAACTGCTCCGCCATCACCCCGGTGGCGGCCAGAATTTCGGGCGGCAGCAACGGGACCACATAGGGGCTGACGGTGATGGAAACGGCCTGGGTGGCGACCGTCTTGCCATCGCTGGCGGTGAACACGGCGCTATATTTGCCCGTGGCGGAGGGCGTCCAGACGAACGCGCTTTCCAACGGCGCGGCGCCGTTGGTGGCGGCAAACACGGCGCCGCCCGGCAGCGACGTGCTTTGCAGCGACAGGTCGTCGCCGTCGGCATCGTTGGCGGTCACCGTGAACGTCAATTCCGAACCCGCGCTCACCGACTGGTTCGTGCCGCCCGACACGCCGATGCTGGGCGGATTGTTCGGCAGGAAGCCGCCGCCGCAATCGAAGCCGGTGATGATCACGTCGTCGAGGTACCACGTGCTGAACGTCGAATTGAAGCGGAAGCACACGTTGGCCTGCTCGCTCAAATCCGGCGAGCTGGTCAGGTCGAAAGTGACGGTCGAGCCCGTCGTGCTTGCCGTAAAATTGCCGATCTTCGTCCACTCGCCATCGCCGATCTTATAGTCCACCGAGGCCGACTTGCCATTTCCGCCTGAGCTGGCATCCACGTAAAACACAATTTGCGTGGGCGTGTTCACGGGCGGGGTTTCGAGCGTCGCGCCGACGCCCATCGAGCGGCAGTTGGGCGCGCTCTTGTAATGTCCGGCCACGCTGTCGTTGGCGCTGCCGCCGTTGACCCAGCCGGCGGGGACGCCGGTCGAGTCGTCGAAGTATTCCTCCAGCACGATGGCGGGAATGCAGTTGATGTCGTTGACGACAATCACCACGCTCTCGGTGTTGGTGCCGTCCTTGTCGGCGGCATAAAACACCACGGTGTAGGAGCCGGTGGTTTCCGGCGTGGTGCCGCTGAACTGCGCGCTGGCGGTGCCCGTATTCGTCGCGCCGGCAAACGTCGCCCAGGCGGGAACGCCCGTCGCCCACAGGCGGACGGTGTCGCCATCCACGGGGTCGCTGGCGGTGACGGTGAACTGCATCAGCCGGTTCGTCGCCATCGCCTTGTTGCCGATGGGCTCGATCTCCGGCGGATAATCGCTCGGCGTATATTCTTCCGCATTATACGCCACCAGCACGAAGTCCTGGTCGAGCGTGGTGCCGTTGCCGGGCACGCCGTCGGAGTTGATGTTGGCGGCGGTCACCTTGATGGTGATCAGCCCACTTTGCCCCGCCGGAAGGAAAACACTTTCCACGTTGTTGCGGGGGTCGGCGGTGCCGCCCGGTGTCGTGAAGGCACCGGCAAACGAGTTGCCCAGGTACGTCTGGCCACCCACCTGCACCGTGAGGTCCAAGTTGTTTTTATACGCGTTGCCCGAGGTCGAACCCGGCGCATCCGTCCAGCCCAGCGTGATGCGTAGCGGCTTGGTGGCATCGCTGACCAGCGCGTGGAAGGTGCGCGTCTGCCCGCTGGCGGTGAAAATGTCGCCAATCAACTGGTCGCGCAACAGGCGCTCGACGCCGTCAAACGCGAAGCCGAGATTCATCCGCCCCATGCCCTGGTTGTTCGAGGGCAAAGTGTCGTTGGCGTAGGTTCCGTTCATGTAGCTCGCGGAGTTCATCAAATACGCCTTCATCATCGCCGGGCTGGGGGTTCCCCAGCTTTGGTTGATGAAGTACTGATAGACGAGCGACGCGCCGCCCGCAATCGCCGGCGTCGAGTGGCTCGTGCCGCTCGAGGCGGCGTAATTGGTCTGGCCCGCAGGCTGATACTTGTCGCAAACGCCTTCGCCGGTGTAGCCGATGGCGAAGCTGGCGGCGCCGGCGACGTGCGAGCCGGGAGCGACCAGGTCGGGCTTTTTGCGGCTGTCTTTGCAGGGGCCGCGGCTCGAGAAATCCACGATGTCGTTCGCGTTGTCGGCATCGCTGTTGAGCGTGCTGCAACCGTCGGTGCCAAACTTGTTGTAGTTTTCCGATGCACCCGCAGAGAGGATGTTCTTGCCGTTACCCGGCGCACCAACCGTCTTGGCGCTGGGTCCTTCGTTGCCGGCCGCAAACACATAGAGCACCTGCTGATTGCCGCTGACGCCCGGCTGGGAGTCGCGGGTCCACGTGTCATAATTTTGAGAATCGCTGGTATACACCCCGGCGTTAGCCTCGCCCCAGCTATCGGAGCTGATGCGCACACCCTTGTGGTAGTTTGTCGCGACGAACTGGGCTTCCTGAGTCTCCGTGGCATCCCAGTAGCCGCCGTCCTTAAACACCTTGGTGTTGCCCATCAGCGCGAACGGATTGATCCCCAAGCCGCGGTGGTAGCCATCGTCATCCGTATAGGGTGCTCCCGACAAATTGTTGTAGCCGCCGATAATGCTGATGTTGATATTGCCGTGGCCGTCCGTCCCCGCCGAATTCGTCTCGGTCAGCTTGGACGCCGTCTGCGAATATTTCACGCGGCTGGCCTTGCTCGCGTTCCCCTCGACGCGGAACTCGCGGTTGGCGGGCGTGGCGGCATTGCCGCGGTCCCAGCCGTCGTCCGCAATGTCAATAATCATCCCCGACGCGTCAAACTGCGCCTGCGTGAAGCCCTTGCCCGTCAGCCACGCCAGATACCCCGACCCCGTCGGCTGGCTGCCCGCCGGATTCAGGTTGCCCGCCACAATCTGCCCCTGGCGCTCGCCCTTGCGCTGGGGCGGCTCATAGGTGTTGATGGTCAGCACGTCAGGGCGCGCCGCCAGCTCCTCAATACGATCTTCCGGCAGCGCCGCGCGAATATTCACAAACCGCAGCATCTTGTTGGTGCCGATATTCGTGACCGGCTCGCCCGTCATCTCCTCCAGCAGCGCAATCGTCACCGCGTTCGCCGACGCCTCCTCAATCAACTGCACCGCAAACAGCTTGCTGTCCGGCTTGGTCAGCTTGCGCTGCTTCAGCGCCGCCGCAGTCGCCCTCGGCTGAATCTTATCGCCCGGCAGCAGCGCCCCCTGCCAGCTCACGTGCGACACCCTCGAGATCAGCGCCTTCCGCGCGCTGCCCCCGCCATACACGATATACGTGTTGTCCGGAATGAAATCCACAATGCGCCAGCCCGCCGCCTCCAGTTGCGCCACCCATTCCGGCTGAATCGGCCCATCAAACTGCACCAAATGCAGTTGATCGCCCGCGTCACTTGACAGCGCCGCCCGTTGCGGCGCGCGCGCCGTGTCAATCACCCCCGTGTTGAGATAAATCGGCTGTGCTGCAGCCGACAAGACAAAGGTACCGATCGCTAAAAAAACCATGAGCCAATTGCGCACGGTGGATTTCATAAGGAGTTCCTTGGGTAGGTGGTTTCGTTATGGGAGGTAATCTACATCTTCCTTTGGCCCACGCAATATCGCAAACGACTGTCAATAAAAACGCTTTACAAATCCGCCGCATTCCATCCCCTATCCCCCCCCCCCTTTTTTTAGTCCATATATTGTAATATATGAAGTCATTAATTGTAATAAGTGAATTCACTTTTTGTAATACGTCACTTGAACACCCAGGTCGTTAATAATCATTACTTATTCCATGCATGTTGGTTATGTCTATCATGCGAAGAGGTCTCCTGCCCCCCCCCCACGGGAACGTCATGTTTAGGGAATGATGGCGAATACCGACGAATAGGCTGGAACTGGTTCTTTGAATTTTCAAGATAGTGGTCAAAATATACCCCCCCCCCCGGTCACGGGTTTGGAAGCATTAATTTTTGCATTTGACTTGCCTCGTGCGGGGGCTTCGCATATTGAAGCGCAAACGAAAGGTCCCCATGACTGCTACACTTTTGAAACTGCACCCGGATGTCGAATCCGCGCTGGCTGCCGGCCGCCCGGTTGTTGCGCTGGAAAGCACCCTGATCACCCATGGCCTGCCCTATCCGGTCAATTTGGAAGTCGCTGGCGCCATGGAACAGGCCGTGCGCGAAAATGGGGCCACGCCAGCCACGATTGCCGTGCTGGGGGGCCAAATTACGGTGGGGCTGACGACGGATCAACTGGAGTATTTGGCTCGGGCCAAGGATGTGCGCAAATGCAGCCGACGTGATTTTCCGATTGTGTTGGCCCAGAAGGGCGATGGCGCGACCACGGTGGCCGGCACGATGATTGTGGCGAATCTGGCCGGGATCAAAGTGTTTGCCACAGATCGGAAGAGCACAC
>CAZNGD010000165.1:0-5316 GCA_964572295.1 uncultured Verrucomicrobiota bacterium | reverse complement strand
ATCACCATGCACCCGCGCACCGACGAATGATCCGCCAGGTCCGCGCGCTTCACGATGTCCAGATACCACTGCCCATAATCCGCCGCCCGCGGCGTGATCCCGTCCGCCGCCGTCGCCGGCTGCTGCTTCTGGTTCGGCTGTGCACTCATCTCACATCTCCTTCATTGCAAAATTCGTTTAACGCAAACGACGCCAACGACGCCAAAGGCCGCCAGCGCCGACCCGTCACAAGCCATTCACCACCCGGTGAATGCCCTCTTTCACGATCTTTTCTCCAAAATTGATGACCCAACCCAACTTCAGCCCGGATATTCTCAAATACGTCAAAACTTGGGACTCAAAAATCGGATTATATTCCGCCGTTGCCTTGCACTCCACCACCACGCATCCCTCAACCAGCAAATCCAGGCGCAGCGGCGTCCCCAGCGTGTGCCCTTTATATTGAATGGGCACTTGAACCTGGCGCTCAACCTTCAGGCCTTGCTTTGCCAGCTCCCACGCCAATGCCTCCTCATACACACCCTCCAACAAACCCGGCCCGCCCAGCGCCCGGTGTACTTCAATCGCGCTCTCGTACACCACCCGGCTGACCTCATTCTCCCTCATCCTTTATCCCGTCCGGCGCTTGCGCCCTTTTGCGTCTCTTGCGTCGCTTGCGTTAAAAGGCTGCTCGGCTGTTTGGTTCTCTGACACCTTGCACCGTCTCCGTTTGCGCCCTTTTGCGCCTTTTGCGTCGCTTGCGTTAAATGGCTGTTCTGGCTGTTCTCCTCACATGTTCTGCGCGATGGCGTTGCCGAACGCCGAGCAACTCACTTCCTGCGCCCCCGGCATCAGCCGCGCAAAGTCATACGTCACCACCTTCTGCCCGATGGTCTTCTCCACGCCCTGGATGATCAAATCCGCCGCCTCGGTCCAGCCCAGATGGCGGAACATCATTTCGCCGCTGAGAATCAGCGAACCGGGATTCACCTTGTCGAGGTTGGCATACTTCGGCGCCGTGCCATGCGTGGCCTCGAACACCGCGCACCCCGTGTCATAATTGAGGTTCGCGCCGGGCGCGATGCCGATGCCGCCCACGCACGCCGCCAGCGCGTCGGAAATATAATCGCCGTTGAGATTCAGCGTGGCAATCACGTCATACTCCGCCGGGCGCGTCAGAATCTGCTGCAAAAAGGCATCGGCAATCACATCCTTCACCACGATCCCGCGCCCCGTCGCCGGGTCCCGCAGCACATGCCACGGCCCGCCGTCCAGCGGCTGCGCGCCGAACTCGTCGCGCGCCGTCGCGTAGCCCCAATCGCGGAACGCGCCCTCGGTGTACTTCATGATGTTGCCCTTGTGCACCAGCGTCACGCTCTTGCGCCCGTTGGCCAGCGCGTAGCGGATCGCCGCCCGCACCAGCCGCCGCGTGCCCTCCTCGCTCACCGGTTTGATGCCGATGCCCGAACTGCCCGGAAAGCGGATTTTCTTCACGCCCATTTCCTGCTGCAAAAACGCCACCACCTTCTGCGCCGCCGCCGTCCCCGCCGCCCATTCGATCCCCGCATAAATGTCCTCCGAGTTCTCGCGGAAAATCACCATGTCCGTTTTTTCCGGATGCTTCACCGGGCTGGGCACCCCCGCAAACCAGCGCACTGGCCGCAGGCACACATACAAATCCAGCTCCTGCCGCAGCGCGACATTCAAACTCCGGATGCCCCCGCCCACCGGCGTCGTCAACGGCCCCTTGATGGACACCAGAAAATCGCGGCACGCCGCCAGCGTCTCCGCCGGCAGCCAGGTCCCCGGCCCATACACCGCGTTGGCCTTTTCGCCCGCATAAATCTCCATCCACGCCACCTGCCGCGCCCCGCCATACGCCTGCGCCACCGCCGCGTTCCACACCGTCATCGCCGCGCGCGTAATATCCGGCCCAATGCCATCGCCCTCGATAAACGGAATAATCGGCCGCGCCGGCACCACCAGCCCACCCGCGCCCATCGTGATTTTCTGCCCGTCCGCCGGGACCTTGATTTTGCTCGCGCTCATCCTCGCATCCTTTCCAACCGCATCTTTTCCACGGTGTGGAAAACTTTCCTCAAAGTTTTTCCATTGTGTGGAAAAATCGCCAAAAGTTTTTCCATTGTGTGGAACGTTTTGACCGATTTTTTCCACGGTGTGGAAAAACGTGCGGCCACTTTTCCACAGTGTGGAAAAAAGGTCAAAACAAACCATGGCCGCCGGAAATGCGCTTGCGCGCGGCGCGGCCGCGGTGCTAGGGTGCCGCCCACGTCGCCAAGGTGGCGGCGTCTTCGGCGACTACGGAAGCGGGTGCGATTCCCGCGCGGTCGCGCCGCTGTGAACGGTTAGGAAATTCCAACACGCCATTCCGGTTTCGCCGGGAGAAGGTGGAAGAGTAGGGGCCGTGAGCCAGAAGACGGGAAGCCGGAGCCAGTGCAGTTCTTAGCCCTCGCTGATTGGGGCGGAAAGGTTGTCGCCATGCGACGTTGGTTGGCCGGTTGGCTGGTTCTTTGGGGCGCGCGCGCGTGGGCCGCGCAAACAGTGGTTTCCTTGGCGGCGTTCTTTACCGCGCCGGGGCAGTTCATCAATGACTCCCCCCTGACCGTGGATGCCGCCACGTTCGCGAACACCTTTACCGATTGGGGCGGCGGCTTCACCTCGTGGGCGGGCTTCGCGTTTTCCACCGTCAGCAACACCACCGATGGCTCGTTTGGCAATCAGTATGCCGCCGCCGCGCCGCACAACAACGCCTACGCCGTGGCCTATGACGATCCTTGGAATCTGCCCCCGGTCATCGCGTTCGATATCCCCATCCACCCCCGCTCCGTGCAGCTCAACAACACCACCTACACCGCCCTCACCATCCGCGACGGCTCGGGCTTCAGCCGCCCCTTCACCGACGGCGATTATTTTGTGCTGACCCTGACCGCCCGCGATCTGGAGAATCACATCGTCGCCACCACCAATCATTATCTGGCGGATTTCCGCGACGGCCAAAGTTTCATTCAAACCAACTGGACCACGCTCGACCTCTCCTGGATGCCGCCAACCGTGGCCACGCTGGCCGGCACGCTGGAGACCACCGACATCGGCGCGTTCGGCGCCAATACGCCAACCTATTTCGCGCTGGCGGACTTCACCTATGCCTACGGCAACGTGGACTCCGGCCTCGCCGCCACCAATCCCGCCATCCTCTGCTGGGCGGATGCCGTGGCCGACTACGCCCCCGGCAGCAACGTGGATGCCCAATGGCGGCAACCCGCCCACGCCCTCGGCCCCGCCGATCCCGGCGATGGCTTCAACGGCTCCACCAACGTCGTCAGCCTCGGCGATGGCGGCCACATCACCCTCACCTTCCCGCTGCCCATCACCGACGGCCCCGGACCAGACTTCGCCGTTTTTGAAAATGCCTTCACCGGGGAATTTTTGGAATTGGCGTTTGTGGAAGTCTCCTCCGATGGCACAAACTTTGTCCGCTTCCCCAGCCATACGCTGTCCACAAATCCGGTGGACAGCTATGCCGAGGAAGGCGCCACGGAAGCCGATGCCCTCGGCGGCCTCGCCGGCAAACACCTGCAAGGCCAGGGCACGCTGTTCGATTTGCACATGCTGGCGGATGCCCCCGGACTCGATGTCCGCCGCGTCACCCACGTGCGCATCGTGGATATCCCCGGCGATGGCTCCACGCTGGACTCCTACGGCCATCCCATCTATGACCCCTTCCCCACCTTCGGGTCCGGCGGCTTCGACCTCGACGCCATCGGCGTGCTGAATGTGCGACTCCTCATCACCACGGACCCCGCCACACCCCCGCCTGACCTGCCCGGCTTCACCACGCATCTGGAATACAAAGCCAGCCTGCGCGATGATGCCGATTGGCTGCCCGCCACCAACCGCGATGCCCCCGGCTTCTACCGCTGGCGGTTGAGCCGGTGACGACTCCGGCGCGCCAACGGCCGCCGGCCGGGTTCACGCTGGTGGAATTGCTCATCACGCTGGCCGGCGTGGGCCTGTTGGCGGCGATGCTCATCGGCCTGCTGCCGCGCGCGCGCGCCGCGGCGCAGTCCGCAGCGTGCCGCGCCAACCTGCGGCAACTGGCCGCCGCCAACCTGGCCTACGCGGCGGAACACGGGCGCTATGTCACCGCCGCCACCGACATCGCCGGCGGCAACTCCATCCGCTGGCATGGGGTGCGTAGCGGCGGCGCGTTCGATGGCTCGCTGGGCCCGCTGGCCGATTACCTCGGCGGGGGGGGCGCCAGCCGCACGGTGCGGCGCTGCCCCGCGCTGCGCGCCGCCACCGGCGGCTTCGAGGCGGCGTGCGGCGGCTATGGCTATAACGCGCACGGCGTCGGCTCCGAGGTGTGCCTCGATGTCGAATATCCCACGCGCCAGGGAATGCGCGTCGGTTCCCTTGCCCACCCGGCGCGAACCGTCATGTTTGCCGACACCGCCTACGCGCAGAGCGGCGGCGCGCAGGCCGTGCTCATCGAGTATTCATTCGCCGAACCACCGCGCTTTGCCGGCGGCGGCACGCCGTGGCCCACCATCCATTTTCGCCACGCCGGCCGCGCCAACGTGGCCTGGTGCGATGGCCATGTCTCCAGCGAACGTCTCGCCCGCACCGGCGCGCGCGGCGCCGCCCAGCAACTGGGCTGGTTCGGGCCCGACGATAATTCCTGGTTCGATCCGTTCTGACTCGCGGGCGACTCAAAACCCCAGCCGCGCAGCCAGGCCGATGAACACGGTGTCGGTGTCAATCTTCTTGAGCTCGTCGTCTACATCCAGCTCGCGGATGGTGCCATTGTAGCGATAGCTGGCGGAGAGGTCCACGTACAGGCTGGGCAGCAGCTCGATGTCCAAGCCGACTTTCAACGCCACAAATGGATCATCCGCCCAGCCGCCCGCCAGATGAACCATGCCGATTCCCAGCGCGGCATAAAGCGTGCGGCCCACCACCACGTAGGCCGCCGGCGCCACCCCATCCTTGCCGAACAGATCCGGCAGAATTTCCAGATCGGCCTGCACGCCCAGCAACGCCGCGCGCCATTGGTAACTCAACAGATAACTCAAGCCGTCTTCATCAATGTCATTGATTTTGATGTCATCCAAGGCCACCCAATAATTGGCCCCCAGGCCCAGCCGATGCTCGGCTTGCGCCGCCCCCGCCACCTGCCAAATCGCGCCCGCCAAAATCAGAACCAACCACTTTTTCATTGCGCCCTCCTGCGTTGCCATACACGTATTATAGGCCATGCTGACACGGGGGGGGGGGGGGGGGGGGGGGGGGGGGGGGGGGGGGGGGGGGGGGGGGGGG
>CAZNGD010000164.1:0-5318 GCA_964572295.1 uncultured Verrucomicrobiota bacterium | reverse complement strand
CTCCAGCGAGCGCTGCGCCAACTCCCAGCGGGCGGGTTCGCCCACGGCTTTTTCGGGGCGGGTGGCGAGATGGGCGGTGATGTTCTCGAAGCCGAACGCGCGCCACATGGCAATGGCGAAGCGCACGCATTCGCGCACTTCTTGCTCCACCTGCTCTGCGGTGCAATAGATATGGGCGTCATCCTGCGTGAAGCCGCGCACGCGCATCAGGCCGTGCAGCACCCCGGCGCGCTCGTAGCGGTAGACCGTGCCCAGCTCCGCCCAACGCAGCGGCAGCTCGCGATAGGAACGCTTGTGGCTCTGATAAATCTGGATGTGGAACGGGCAGTTCATCGGCTTGATGTAGTAGCGCTGCTCGTCAATTTCCATCGGCGCGTACATGTTCTCGCTGTAGAATCCGAGGTGGCCCGAGGTTTCCCAGAGGCCCGCGCGCCCGACGTGCGGGGTGTAGAGCATTTCGTAGCCGGCACGGTAATGTTCCCGCCGCCAGAACTCTTCGATGATGGTCCGAATGCGCGCGCCCTTGGGATGCCAGTGAATCAGCCCCGGACCCACCGCTTCCTGCACGCTGAACAAATCAAGGTCGCGGCCGAGCGTCCGGTGGTCGCGCAGTTTGGCTTCGGCCAGCATCTTCAAATGCGCGTCCAAATCGTCCCGCGTCAGAAACGCGGTGCCATAGAGCCGCTGCATCATCTGATTTTTTTCGTCGCCCCGGAAATACGCGCCCGCCACCGAGAGCAGCTTGAACGCCGGGATTTCGCCCGTGCGGGCCACGTGCGGGCCACGGCACAAATCGGTGAAATCGCCGCTGTGATACAGGCTGATGGTTTCGCCATCGGGAATGTCGGCGAGGCGTTCAAGCTTATATTTCTGGCCACGCTCGCTCATCATCCGCCACACCGCGGCGCGGGATTGTTCTTCGCGCACGAAGGGTTGGTTTTCGGCGATGATCCTGGCCATTTCGGCTTCAATGGCCGGAAAATCCTCCGCCGTCAGGCGGTGGGACAAATCGAAATCGTAATAGAAGCCGTCTTCGGTGTCGGGGCCGATGTCAAACAACGCATCCGGCCAGAGACGGCGGACGGCCGCCGCCATCACATGCGCCGTACTGTGGCGCAGGGTTTCCAACGCAATTGGCTCAACCTTCATGAATACTGAATACAATCCTTCCTGAAACGCGGCAACCTACCCCGCCCCCCCGGCAAAGTCAATGCGGCCCTTGGCTTCATGCGCGGGCGGGCGGCGGGGTGGACGCTGCGGCCGGGGCAAAAGGCGCCACGACCTCCACGCCGGGGAACCGCGCGCGCACTTGCGGCTCGGCGGCGGCTTCAAAGAGTAATTTCACGTTGGGTCCGGCATCCATGGTGAACCACAGCGGCAGGCCGCCGCGGCGCGCCGCCCACAGGGCGTGCAAGGTGGCCAGGGTTTCCGGCAGCGCATAAATCAGGGGGGGGCGGGCGGCGGCCATCAGCGCGTGCATGGCCAGGGCATTGCCCTCGGCCACGGCGCCGAGCGCGGCCATGTCCCGCTGGGCGATGGCCGTTTTCAGCTCCGCCAAATCCCGCGCAACGCGCGTGGGCCATTCGCGGTAAAACTCGCCGGTGGTCACGCTGCGGCTCATGCCCTCGCGCGAGCCCACCGGTTTTTCGGCGGCGCACAGCACCAGCGCCCCCACGCGCAGCTCCGGCCAGGTGGCGGCCAGCGGGGTGGCATAGGAATCCATGCCGTCGGGCGCAACACCGGCGTGCCACTCCACAAAGCCATCGGCCAAACTGCGCGCGGCGCTCCCACTGCCCAGCCGCGCCAAAATGGATTGCTCGCGCAACGGCAATTCCCAGCCGAATAACGCATCCAGCGCCTTGACCAGCGACGCAAATCCGGAGGCGGATGACGCAAACCCCGCCGCCGTGGGCACCGTATTGCGCGCGCGCAATTCAAATGTGAAATCCGGCGCGGGCCGGAACCAATCGAGAAACTCGCGGGCGCGGCGCGCGAATGGACTGTCCGCAGGCAGCGGCTGGTCGTGCAGCCAAATGGCATCGCACGCGCCCGTGCCGCGCCCCAACTCCACGTGCGACCCCAGCGGCCCGAGCGAAATGGACAGGCTGCCCGTGACCGGCAAATGCAGCGCTTCATCGCGTTTACCCCAGTATTTCACCAGCGCGATGTTGGCGGGGGCGTAGGCCCGCGCCGCGTCGCGCGGCACGCGGCCACGCCCGGCCAGAATGCGGTCCACCACCGCGCGCGGCGTCATGACCGCTCCGTGGCTTGCACGCCCGTGGGGGTAACCTGCACCGCCAAGGAGGGAACGCCCCATTCCGTCCGCATGGCCTTGCCCAGCCCGATGACGCAATCGCCCAGCCCGGAGCCGGAAATCTTGCTGCCGTGGATGTTGGGGTCGGCGCGCAACTCATACACCAGCGCCGCCAGCTTCGCGTTGTTCACCCCAAGCGCATCCATCAGCCCCTGATTGATGTTCAGCAAGGCGCCCACCGCCGGCCAGTCGCCACGGGTGGCGGCGGCGAAGGCGCGGTTGACGGCATCGCCGATCAGTTCATCGAGCCGCGCGTACAATTCCGGTTGCCGGGTGCGCTGCGCCTCCACGATGGCAATCACTTCGGGCGTGGGCATTTTACTGCCGGAATACAGCACGGTCAGTTGCGGCGCAGTGGGCAGTTGCACCACCTCGGTGGATTCCGCATGGAACCGCAGGCAGCCGCCAAAGGCGCTCGCGGCCACATCCGCGCCGGAACCCACGCCGCCCTGCGCGCGGCGGACCACCTGAATGGCCGGTTCCACCAGCCGCTCCGGCGTGACCGGCAAGCCTTGCGCGTGGCCCAGCGCGGCCAGCACGGCCAGCGTCACCGCCGCGCTGGAGCCCAGCCCCATCACGTGCGACATCTCCGATTTGATATCCAGCTCAAAACCCTGGGTCAGCTCCGCGCGCCGGGCGCGGATGGCACCCAGCGCAAAACGAAAGCTGTCGTGCGGCGCCAGCTCCGCCAGGGTGGTTTCATGTTCGCCCAGGGTGGAGTGCAGCACAATGGTTTCATCCGCGCGGGGGGTCAGTTTGACATGCAGCCGCTTGCTGATGGCGCACACCAGCGCGGGTTGGCTGCGGAGCACCGCGTGTTCGCCCATGAGCATGAGACTGCCGGGCGCGGAGGCGTTGACGGCGCGCAGGGTCATGCGCAACACATCAGACCACCCGCACGCCCAGCGGATCGGGGCGTACGGTCAGCAGCTCGTAGCCGAACTGGGCGCAGAGCGCGGTGGGTGCTTCGCGCGCCGCCACCAGCACCATGCCGGCCTGTTCCCCCGTCACCGCGCCCGCCCCGCAAATCTTGGCCGCGCCGCCGGTGGCTTCCACCGCGGTCACAAAGTCGGCCACCCGGTCGGGCACCACGCCAATCATGTGCAGCAGCCGGTGATTATCGCGCATGGCGCGTTGAAATCCCGGCAGGTTGTCCCGTTCCAGCGCCTGCTGCATCTGGTGGGTCACGGTTTCAAAATCATCCCAGACGCGGGCGGTCGCGCCGAGGCGGCGGGCCACCGCGCTGACGGCCTCGCCCGTGGTGCTGGCCGGCGGGCCGGTTTGCACGATATAAAGCGGCATCCGCGGCAGCGGCAATTCCTCGGCGACACCCTGCTGAAACCGCACGCAACCGCCATGCAGCGAGACATAGGTGTCCAGCCCGCTGGCCTGGCCGTGCTGCATATTTTCCACTTCCAAACTGTAGCGCGCGTACCACTCCGGGCGGAAATCCACCCGGTAATAGTGGCCCAAGCCGCGCAGCACACTCAAAATGGCCGCCGCCGAAGAACCCATGCCGCAGCCTATCGGGATGTTGGAATTGAGCCGCACATTGACACCCCCCCCCATCTTCAGGTGCAGGCCGTCGAGCACCGTCACAAACGCATATTGGAACAAATCCACCGGCTTGAGCAGCACTTCGCGGATGGACAGCTTGCCCGCGAGAAACTCCTCATAGTTGCGCCGCACCCGCCCGTGAAAATCACGCAGGGCGCGCAGTTTGAACGATTCTTTCGGCGCCGTCAGGTTGGGTAAATCGAACGAGACGGTATCCGCCGCCCCGTCCATCGTCACCAAAACTTGGGCGTTACGGTTCACCGCCATGGCCAGCGCCGGGCGGCCATAGACCACCGCGTGCTCGCCACTCAAAATCAACTTGCCTGGCGCTACTGCTTTCACTTCAAACCTCAACCCTATCCCTTCGCGTGGACAATGTAAAGCGTTACGGCCGCGTTTTTCGCACGGGTTTTCTCGCTTTCGGCTGGCCTTCCCCGAGAGCCACTCCCGCGCCGTTGCCCCTCCTTGGCCCATGAGCCTCTTCCCCAAACCCGATCGGGGTGGAAGCCGCCTCTCCAGAAACAGACACAGCCCACGACGACTCCATTCTATCCGGCAAAGACGGTATTACGATCTCGAATCATTGGGCAATTGATTTTCCGTCGGCACTTCATGCAACAGCCTCTCGATGACTGGATAGGACGAGGGATCGTTGGGGTTGGCCGGCAACGCTCGGATGATGTCAATCAATGCCTTGCCGCCTTCGCCGGTATAAGTGGCGATGAAGCTGCGAAACGTTTCCGACGCGGTTTCGTCGGCATGGTCGCTGATGATTTTCCAAGCGAACAATGGCACGCCATGGTCGGCGCAAACCAGCGCCAGCCCAAAGCTGTTCATGTCCACGGCGTCCGCCTGAGTCATCGCCTGCAACCGGTCGCGTTCGCTGGTCGTGGAGACGAACTGTTCTCCAGAGGCCACCGCAATAGTGGATGTCGCCTGCAAGGAAGGGGGGAAAACTGCCACCGGAAAGCGCGTCCAATCCGTACGCCATGTCTTGGCCTGACTGTCGGTCTGCCAGGCCGTAACACTTTCGACCCGGTGCCACTGGTGGGCCGCCATCTCATCGCTCAACGCACCCGCCGGCCCGATGGAAAATGCCCAGTCACACCGAAAGCGTGATAGCAGCGCCTGGACGGAGACCGCCGTTTCCACCGCCCCGGAGCCCATCTTCACCGCATAAATGGTGTGGGCATCCAACTGGAGCCGTTGGACGGAACGCGACCCCACACGAGTCGCCTGCCCCATTTCCCGGGCTTGGGTTTTCAACGTCTGCAAATCGGCGTCGAGCGCATAAAAAAAACCGATGGTATCGCCTGGGGTGCGCGTGACGCAAAACGCCAGCAAGCCGAAAAACAGCCAAATTCTTTTGCGCATGGTTGAACATTCCTCCTGCCGTTGACTGGCGATTCAGCACGGGAACGATTCCAAAAGCAAACCCAAAGTGCAG
>CAZNGD010000163.1:0-5345 GCA_964572295.1 uncultured Verrucomicrobiota bacterium | reverse complement strand
CAGTGTGGAAAAATCTTTTCCACAGTGTGGAAAAATCCAACGCCAACGGCCCCCACTTTTCCACAGTGTGGAAAAATTATTTCCACAGTGTGGAACGATGTTGCCCGATTTTTCGGTTCTTCGTGGAATTTTATGGTTTCTTCCCCAAAACGACCGCCGGCCCGCCACTCCGCTTCGACGAGCCGTGGGAGGCCCATTCTCGCGGAGCGCAGGGCAAGGCAAGCCGGAATAATCAGCCTGCCCCGGAATGAACAAGGAATCACACGGTCGGAAGGATCAAATCCCGATTCACCATAAAATTCCACGAAGAGCCCATCCGGCTGTAAAACGGTTGACATCAATTTGGCGATTGTATTGGACACCGTGTTGGGGAAGACGTGAAACTTTAGCAGGTGGGCTATACGCAATGCGGAAGGGCGTGCTATGAGAAGGTGGATTCTGCTGGCGGGCGGCGGGTGGATGGTGTGGGTAACGTCAACTTGGGCGGTTCCATTCAGCATTACCTACCAGGGGGTGCTGTATGAGTCCGTGGGGGGCGTGGTCACGAATGTGGCGGCGCCGAGTGTGGGGCTCGAGGTGCGACTGTACACCGAGCCGACCGGCGGTCCGGCGATATGGGGGCGGCGCGTGGACAACGTGCCGCTGGACTGCGGCGCGTTCAACCTGACGCTCAGCGATTCCATCGGCGCCGTGTTGGAAACGGGCACGTTGTATTCGGCCCTTGTTCACCAGCCGGGGCCGCTCTACATCGGATTGAAGATTCCCGGCGGCGAAGAAATCGTGCCCCGGCAAAAAGTGGTGAGCGCGGGTCAGGCCGTGGTGGCGGAGCGGGCCCACGAGTCGCTGGGGGATTTCGAGGTGCACGGCAAACTGACCGGGAAGCAGTCGGTCGAGATCGCCGACGGCGTGGCGCTGCAAGACACGCTGAATGTGCAGGGCAGCGCGGCGTTCAGTGGCGCGGCGCAGTTTGGTCAAGGATTCACGGCCAGCGGCATGGACGCGCTGTTCTACACCAACATGGTCCTGACACCCCCGGCGGCGGTTTCCGGCCATGGCGCCCTGCCGCTGGGCAGCATCATCGTGTGGTCCGGGTCTGCCGCCCAGATTCCCGCCGGCTGGGCGCTGTGCGATGGCAGCACGGTCAACGGACGAAAAACCCCGGATCTGCGCGGGCGGTTTGTGGTGGCGGCAGGCAGCCTCATGGGCGACACCTACACCGTCGGCGCGACAGGCGGTCTCAACAAGGTGACCTTGACCGTGGATCAGTTGCCCAAGCACCGGCACGATTACGAATACGAAAGGTTCAGCGATTTCTTTGGTTCCGGGGATCATAACAAAGAGGTCTGGACCGGACACAAAGAGGTGCAGAGCGGCGCCACCGGAGGCAGCCAGCCGCACGAAAACCGGCCGCCCTTCTACGCGCTTTGCTTCCTCATGCGGGTGTGGTGAGGCCGGGAACCCCTTTTTTGCGGAGCACGGTGAATGGGACGGCGCAAGCCACGTGACGGGCAGTGGAGTGACAGGAGGCAGATCATGAACAAGTGGATTCCCCTACTGATGGTTGGGCTGATGTGGCGGGCGCTGGATGCCGGGGCCGTGCCGTTGGCCATCCCCTACCAGGGGGTGCTGACCGAAGTGGTGAATGGGCAAGTGACCAACATGACCGCCAAAACGGCCAATTTGGAGGTGCGGCTGTATGGTGTGCCAACCGGCGGCACCGCCTTATGGGGCCGCCTGATTCCGGCCACGCTGGATCATGGCGCCTTCAATGTCGAGCTGAGCGATCTGATCGGGTCGCCGTTGGGCGGCGGCACGCTGCAGGACGCTTTCGCCAATTCGGAAGGCCCGCTCTACCTTGGCTTGAAGGTGGCCGGCAGCGAGGAGATTACGCCGCGGCAACAAATGTTGAGCACGGCCTACGCCGTGGTGGCGCAGACCGTGCGGCAGTCGGTGGGCGACTTTCAGGTGAACGGCAAATTGACGGTGGTGGGCAAAGCCGAAATCGCCCAAAACCTGGCGCTGAGCAACACGCTCAGCGTCGCCGGCAATGCCCAATTCAACTCGTGGGTCTTGTTCAAAAACGGCATGACCGTGCAGGGCGCGCCGGCCACGTTCAATGCCAATGTCGAGGTCAATGCCCCGGCCACGATTTCCGGTTACGGGACCATTCCGCTGGGCGGGATCATCCTGTGGTCCGGGGCCACCAACCAAATCCCGGATGGCTGGGCGCTGTGCAACGGCCGCACGGTCAACGGACGGACAACCCCGGATTTGCGCGGGCGCTTTGTGGTGGGGGTGGGCAGCCTCATGGGCGATACCTACAACGTGGGCGGCACCGGCGGCACCAACAAGGTGAAGCTGACGGTGGCGGAAATGCCCAGTCACTCTCATGCCACCTACAAATATACCAGCACGCCGTTCTGGGGGGCATCGAATCTATATTGGACCGTCTGGATTGGGACTGCGTCCAATCAGACGAGCATCACCGGCGGCGACCAGCCCCACGAAAACCGGCCGCCCTACCATGTCCTTGCGTACATCATGCGCGTGAAGTAAGGCCATGAACACACACCCCGACGATCCAGGTCGTACCCGCCCGCGGAGGCGGCGGTGGCTCGGCACCGGCATCCTGTGGGTCATGGCGACAGCCGCCTTGGCCCAGACCAACTACACGCTCGGCGAGTTTCCGGGCTACCCCCGCCTCCATACCGCCAGCGCCTACCCGTTGCTGACGGCCGACCAACAAACATGGGCCGCCACCAACAACATCCTGGATGTGTGCAGTGGCGCGCTGGAACCCGGTTTGACGGGGGGGCAAATCGTCTATCCCCGCTCGCCCACCGCCCCCGGCAAACGGGTCTTCCAGTTGGAGGCCTGTTTGTATGGCTATACGTTTGAGCGCAGCCGGCCGAATTATTATCTGGGCGAAACGCTGGCCCCGCCGGCCAACGTGGATTGGGCGGCCACCTACGGCCAGTACTTGCAGGACTGCCAAACCTCATCCAATTTGGCCTGGCAGATTTTCTTTGACCGCACCGCCCCGGCGATTTATCTGGCCGCGGGTGGCGATCTGACCATCACCTGGGTGCTGGGGGGTGGCGAGCAGCAGGTGCAGAGCTACAAGGTGGCGCCGGTGGCGCGGGTGCGGCCCTTCCGCCTGTTCTGGACTTCCTACCCCTACAACGCCAATCCGGTGGACCTGTCCGGCAAGTATGTGAAGCTGTTGGGGCCGCCCTCCCTGCTGCAAATCCAGCAGGGGGTGGTGACCAACTTCTCGCCGCAAACGGGCGTCACGGTGACCACGGGCATTGTGTCGGGGGTTTATCTGGACACCGGCCAAAGTCAACATTTGAGCCTGCATGCGGCGGGTGAGCTGCGGGGGCAATTCCTGCTGGCCTACTATGATTCCGGCACCTACGACCGACTGCTGGATGTGGTGGTGGTGGAGGTGTGCGCGCCGGTGGTCAAGGAGCAAAGCGTGAGCGTGGGCGACCAACTCTTCCCGTCGGGCGACGGCTACGACAGCGCGGGCTTGCGCGTGTATCAGCTCAATGCGGCGGAGCCGGCCGACGGCCGCGGCGCGTATCTCTATCAGCACCGCGGGCAATATACCTACAGCCCGAAGAACGAAGGGGTTTTTTCCGTCCGCCCGACCACGCCCACCACCCTCGCCCTCGCCGAGGTGTACTGGGCCGAAACCGACTCGCAAAACGTGAGCTGGCCGTTCGAGTGCGACCACTACCTGAGCACGTGGTCGCCCGACACCCCGCGTTTTGTGCGCGGGGATCGGGCCGCGCAGGGCGGCACGCCCATCTATCTGCCGGATGTGTACACCGTGGATTTGATGACCTATCAGGAGCCCGACCACGCGCGCCTGGATGCGGCCAACCAAAAGGTCTATTCCAGCCAGGAAGGCTACGCGCTGCTGAAATTGCAGGCCGATGACAACATCTGGTTCCAGCCCGTGCATTCCGTCATGAACACCAGCCATCCGCGCACCACCAACCGGGTGGCGGTGGGCACGGAGCTGCGGCCGCCGGCGGCCATCCGGCCGCTCATCACGGAAGACATCCCCGCCTGCCTCTACGAGGAAGGGTCGAGCCGGAACTACAATCCGAACATCTACATTCCGCCGACGGTCAACCCTGATCCGGAAGCGACGGTCTCCGCGCTCTATTTCGTGAACACCAACCGCAACCCGAATACTCCGGTTCTGGAGGCATGGTGGGTGTTGAGTGTGCAGCAGGAAGGCATGCCCGAACCGCTGAATATCCCGTCGCAGCCGGCGTGGTATCAGGCCCAGTGGCCGGGCGATTTCGAGGCGCCGCAAATCGTGCTGGCCAGCCAGCTCGGCGGCCTCGGTCGTTCGTTCCTGTGGAATGAGCTGACCAGCCAGGTTGACGTGGTGACCAATCAGGTGATCGTGGCGGACGAAACCCCGCTCATTTACACGCAGAATGACGTGAGCGGCGTCGGCTACAATCCGAACGAGGAACACGCCATCATCCGCAGCGGCGGCGGCGGCTATGTGCCGTGGGCCATCCGCTGCGACTTGAACACGCCCGATTCTTCGCGCCCGGCGGTGCTGACGCAATATGTGCAGGATGGCCGCTACAAAATGTGCCTGCACCACGTGGTGCTGACCAATGCGCTCCATCCCAGGATGAGCGGCAACATGACCGCCGGCACGGTGCTGCCGGGACCGCATCCGCTGGACTTTCTGGCCAACCCGTGGCTGAAGCAAACCTATTGCGTATATGGCGGCGCCCCCTCGCCGGAGTTCCGCGACCGCAAGGGTGTTTTCTGGGCGCGCAGCGACGGCGAAATCAACATCCACATGTTCTATCCCATGCAAAGCGGGTTCTGGCTGCCCAGTTTGAGCAGCGCCGCGCAACCGGCGGTGGACACCCCCATCCCGTGGCTGGCGCTGGTGGAAAATCCCAGTGCCAACGTCCTCACCGGCGAGCCCCTCTCGTGGCAGTGGCTGATCTCCTGGCCGGCCGCCGTGCCGGAAATGAGGATCGGCCAAACCCTGACCAAGGCGCAGGCGGGACTGCCGGAGGTCTGGGCCGCCAAGAGCATGGGCGTGGTCTATCCGCACCCGTTTGAGCGGGAGCAAACCATCCTGCTCCATGACCCGACCCTTGTGCAGACCGCCGGGTTCAACGCCGGCGTGAAACCCGTGACGGATTTCGGCTTTACGCTGGGCGATCACGGCAACGCCATGATCCGGCAGGGCAAATATTATTTCCGCGACCTGCCGCCGACCATCAGCGACCGCTTCTACTACCCCAAGTTCCGCAGTTGGAGGGTACAATTCTCGAATTTACAGGGGTTTTTCACAT
>CAZNGD010000162.1:0-5368 GCA_964572295.1 uncultured Verrucomicrobiota bacterium | reverse complement strand
GATTTCGCGGAGTGACTGGAGTTCAGACGTGTGCTCTTCCGATCTGGGATATTTTCTGCTGGACAGGGTGGGGGCCTTATGGCTGAATGCGCGGCTTTGCTAATCCAATCATGCAAATTCGAGATGCCATCGTTGCTAATGCGCAGGGGATTCACTGCCGTCCGTCCGCCTTGATCGTCAAGGCGTTCCAAGGGTATCCAGGCACAATCCGTATTTCCAATGGAACGGGGTCGTGCGACGTGAGCTCCGTCATGCAATTGCTATCGCTGGAAATGCACCAGAATTGCCCGATCAAGATCGAGGTCATGGGCGAGGATGAGAAGGCGGTTGCCGACCGGCTGGTGGCCATGTTCCAAACGCATTTTGATTTTCCGCCAGCGGACGAGGATCGCGCCGGGGGCTAGCCCTTGAAGGGGAAGCGGTAAGACCGCAGGCCGAGTTCGTCGCGCATGGCGAGGATTTCGCGCTGAGTTTCCAGATTGACGGGGATCCCACGGCGTAGCCGTTCCTGGCGGGTGGTGTATTCTTTTTCGCCGGCGGTATAGATCCGTCTTTGGCCGGGGGCGGGGCGGGAGGCGCGCAACTGGCGCAAGATGGTTGTGGCGATTTTCTTGAATGTGGCGAGCGGGGTGAAATTCCGAATGTTGATGGCGATGAAGAAATGGCCCAGCGGGATGGGGGCGGCGCGGCCTTGGGCATCGCGTCCGCTCAGCAGGCGTAAGAACGCGCCTTGTTGCAGGGCGGCGGACAGGATTTCCACCACGGTGGCATAGCCGTAGCCTTTGTAGCCGGCAAAGTCTTCGCCGGTGCCGCCCAATGGCAAGAGGGCGGCGGTGCCGGCGATGAGGTCGGCCAAAACGGCGTGGGGGTCCGTTTTGGAGGCGCCGTCGTGGGCAATGACCCAGCCGGGGGGCAGCGGCTTGTTCAGTTTGGCGTGAATTTCCACCTTGCCGCGCTGAATGATGGAGGTGGCGCAGTCGAGCAGGAAGGGGAAGGGATCGTTGGTGGGCATCGCGAAGGTCAGGGGGTTGGTCCCGAGCATGTTTTCCACGCCGAAGGTGGGGGCAATGGAGGGGCGGGCATTGGTGCCACAAATGCCAATCATGCCGGCTTTGACCGCCATGAGAGGATAATAACCGGCAATGCCAAAGTGCGTGGAATTGCGCACCGCGACCATGCCCAGGCCATACTGGCGGGCCTTTTGAATGGCGAGGGTCATGGCGCGGTGGGCGACCACATGGCCCATGCCATTGCCGCCATCCAAGACGGCCGTGGCGCGTACGTTTTTAATCACGCGCAGCTTGGTTTGGGCGAGCTGGGTGCCCGCTTTGATCCGATCGTAGTAAATGGGTTTGAGCCGGGAAATGCCGTGGGAGTCGAAGCCGAATTCATCGGCGGCAATCAGCACCTTGGCGCAGATGGCCGCTTCCGTGCGCGGAGTACCCAGCTTGCAAAAGACATCGCGCATGAATCGTTGCAATGTGGCGCCGGGGACCCAAACAATCTCGTTCTGCGTTTTCATGGTGGCTACTCCTTGCACGGGAGCGTAGGGGCCGCAGGAAGGGCGGTCAAGACGGGATTGCGGTTGGGGATTCAGGGTTGAATGGACGGCGGGGAAGGGGCTAGAGTGAGCGCTGTTATGAATGTGACCACCCCGCCGACCAACCATCTCTGGAATCCTGCCTGCGAAACGATGTCGCGCCCTGATTTGGAGGCGCTGCAACTCAAGCGATTGAAAAGGGTGGTTTCCACCGCGTGGAAAAAAGTGCCGTATTACCGGGAAAAGATGCGCGCAGCGGGGGTTCGGCCCGGCGATATCCAAACGCTGGCGGATGTGGTGCATCTGCCGTTCACCACAAAGGATGATTTGCGGGCGTGTTTTCCTTATCAGGCGCTGGCGGTGCCGTTGGAAAAAGTGGTGCGGATCCACGCCTCCTCCGGGACCACAGGCCAGGCGACGGTGGTGGGCTATACGCGGCGCGACATGGCGACATGGTCCGAGCTGATGGCCCGCCTGCAAACCGCAGCCGGAGTCACGCGTTCCGATATCGTGCAGATCGCCTTCGGGTACGGATTTTTTACGGGCGGCTTGGGGCATCATTACGGCGTGGAAACCGTGGGGGCGGCGGTGTTGCCGGTATCGTCGGGAAAAAGCGAACGGCAAATCCAAATCATGAAGGATTACGGCACGACGGTGCTGATTTGCACGCCGTCGTATGCGATGCACCTGGCGGAATGGATTGCGAAAACCACGGAGCCGGAGCGCATCCGGTTGCGGCTGGGTTTGTTTGGCGGCGAGGCTTGGACCGAAGGCATGCGCCATGCCTTGCAAAAACGGCTGGGCGTGTTTGCCACGGATAACTACGGCTTGAGCGAAGTCATGGGGCCGGGGGTCTCGCACGAGTGCGTGGAACAAAACGGGATGCATATCGCCGAGGATCACTTTTTGCCGGAACTGATTGATTCGGCAAGGGGGCAGCCCGTGGCGGATTCCACCACGAATGGCGAGCTGGTGATTACAACGCTGACGAAGGAGGCCATTCCCGTGGTGCGGTATCGCACCCGCGATTTGTGCCACTTGCTGCCGGGGCAATGCCCCTGTGGCCGCACGGGACGCCGCATGAGCAAGGTGTCCGCGCGCAGCGATGACATGCTGATTATTCGCGGCGTGAATGTGTATCCGCAACAAATCGAACAGGCGCTGTTGGCCACGGAAGGCGTGGCGCCGTATTATCAGATTGTGGTCAGCCGCGAGGGCACGCTAGATGAACTGGAAGTGCTGGTGGAAGTGACCGAAAGCATTTTCTTTGACGAAATGACCAAGCAGCAGGCCTTCAAAGAAAAAATCGAGCGACGGCTGGCCACCGAATTGGCAGTTCATGCGCGGGTGCGTTTGGTGGAGCCCGGCAGTACCCCCCGTTCGGAGGGCAAGGCGGTCCGCGTGGTGGACCGCCGGAAATCTCCGTAGGACGAGCAAAGCCGCGGAAGATGCACGGGAGTTTGCAGGGCAAGGTGGTGTTGGTGACCGGCGGCGCGCGCCGGGTGGGGGCGGTTATTTGCCGCGAACTGGCGGCCCGATCCGCGGCGGTCGTGGTGCATTATCGGCATTCCGAGGCGGCGGCCCTGGCGCTATGCCGTGAATTGAAACGCGGAGTCATGGCGGTGCGCGGTGATTTGGCGCAACCGGCGGCGCGGGAGTGGATTTTCCGGGAAGCGGTGGAATGGCTGGGGCGGGTGGATATTTTGGTGAATAATGCCGCGCTTTTTGCCCGTGATGGCGAGGCGGACCCTGCGCTGCTGAATACCGTGAACGTGGATGCCCCGTTGGATTTGGCCGCGCGGGTTGCCGCGCAACCGGGCGGGGGGAGCGTGATTCATCTGCTGGACAGTTGGGCATCGCGCCCTGAAGCGGAGGGCTGCGGCGCGTATGCGGCGACCAAGCACGCGCTGGCCGAGTCGGTGGTCCGGCTGGCGCAACAGTGGGCGCCTCATACCCGGGTGAATGGTGTCGCTCCCGGCCCGGTGTTGGTGCCTGAGCGCAAGGAAGCTGCGGGCGCGGTTCCTTTGCGTCAACGGCCCACTCCTGAACAGGTGGCCCACGCGGTTGCCTTCCTGGCCGAAAATAAGGCGGTGACGGGGCAGATTATTCATGTGGACGGCGGGCAACATTTGTTGGCGTTGCCCTCATGGGGACCAACGCCGCAATGAGTATGAATCGCACACCACGCGGGGAGCGGTTGCACATCGCCATTTTCGGGCGGCGCAATGTCGGCAAATCCAGCCTGATCAATGCGCTGACGGGACAGGATATTGCGATTGTGTCCCCGGTGAAGGGGACCACCACCGATCCCGTGGCCAAAGCCATGGAATGGCCGCCGTTGGGGCCCGTTGTGGTTTTGGATACACCGGGGCTGGATGATGTTGGCGAGCTTGGCGCGCAGCGTGTTCAACGCGCCCACGATGTGCTGCATCGGGCGGATCTGGTGATTTTGGTAACGGAAGTCCAATTTGGCTTTGGCGAGTATGAACAGGACTTGGCCGCGCGGGCGCGAGCCCGGGGAATCCCGTGGCTGCTGGTCATCAACAAATCAGATGCCGCCGCGCCCTCGGTGGCCGAGCGTCAACAAATGGCGACGCAAGCTGGCATGCCGGCATGGATGGTGTCCGCCAAGACTGGGGCGGGCATGGCGGAACTACAATTGGCCTTGTTGCGGATCATCCCGGAAGACGAATCCACCCGGCGGCTGGTGGGGGACTTGCTGCACCCGGCGGATGTGGTTGTGCTGGTGGTTCCATTGGATTCCGCCGCGCCGAAGGGCCGTTTGATTTTGCCGCAACAGCAAACGATCCGGGATATTTTGGATGCGGGCGCGCAGGCGCTGGTGACTCGGGACACCGAATTGCCGCAAATGCTGGCCCGCCTGAACGGGCCGCCGCGGCTGGTCATTACGGACTCGCAAGTTTTTGCGCCAGTGGCGGCGGTGGTGCCGCGCGACGTTTGGCTGACATCGTTTTCCATTTTGTTTGCCCGCTGCAAAGGGGATTTGGCCGCGCTGGTGCAGGGCGCGCGCGCCATTGATTCCTTGTCCGATGGCGCGCGGGTATTGGTGGCGGAAGGCTGCACGCACCAGCGGCAGTGCGATGATATCGGCACGGTGAAAATCCCGGCCCGGCTTCAACAATACACCGGCAAAAAATTCGTGTTTGAACATACGGCGGGGATGACCTATCCGCGCGATTTGGCGGACTTCGATTTGGTGGTGCATTGCGGCGCCTGCATGCTGAACCGTCGCGAGATGCAATGGCGCTTGGCGCAAGCGCGCGCGGCGGGAGTGCCCATGGTGAACTACGGGGTGCTTTTGGCGCACGTGAGCGGCATCCTGCCGCGGTGCCTGGAGCCTTTTCAATAGGCGGCCGGCCTGGCCGCCAGCGCAGGTCAGGGCGTTGCCGCGTCTGGCGGCTTGTGCGAGCTGGTGAATAGATCCGGCAGATTGAGATTCACCGGTCGCCACCGGGGATCCTCGAAGGTTCCGGTCAGGCGAAACTCCAAGAGGCGCGTTACCGGCAATGTCGCCAAACGCACAATGGTGGCCAGCGTTCCATTGCGCAGCAGTTGCACTTCCACGCGGTAATTCAGGTCGCCATCAAACCGATAATCACCGGTGGCCTTCACACTGAACATGGTGCCTTGCAGATCAATGTCCCGAGATGTGATGCGACTGTTGCGGATGGTGAAATGCCCGTTGGCATCCGTTTGCGCAAACAGGTTAAAATCGGGCAGAACCTTGTCCAAAATGGCGGACAGGCCACTGAATAATTTGGTCTGAAACAGCAAGCCGCCACGGACGGTGGCTTGCCCGGCTCCGAC
>CAZNGD010000161.1:0-5405 GCA_964572295.1 uncultured Verrucomicrobiota bacterium | reverse complement strand
CGATTGACCCCCGCACTCTGGCACACCCCGCCAATCTTTTCAGCATCTTTTTGCGTAAAACCGCGCGGCGAATGACCACGTTGAAATGGCCGAATCCCCTACGCCGGCGTTGCGTAGAACTGACGGATGAGCGCACAAATGGTTGCCAGATCCTCCATGGACAGCTCAAAAAATAGCGGCAACCGCAGCAAGCGATCAGAAAAATGGTCGGCCATGGGCAATTCGCGCCCATCATGTTGAGCCGCGTAGAATGGACTCTGGTGCAGGGATAAATAATGGAAAACGGCTAATATCCCCTGCTGTTTTAGAAGAGCCATCAGGGCCGTTCGTTCGGCCAGGGTGTCGCACACGAGATAAAACATGTGCGCATTGTTGCTGGCGCCCGGCAGGATCATGGGGAGTAGTGTTGGATGCGCTTGGGCCAACGGTGCCAAGCCTGCCGCATAAGCGGCCCACAACATCTTACGTTTTGCTTGGATGACATCCAAATGTTCAAGCTGCGCCCATAGAAAAGCCGCCATGATTTCCGAGGGGAGAAACGATGACCCCGTGTCCACCCAGCCATATTTGTTGACTTCGCCTCGGAAGAATTCGGCGCGGTTCGTCCCTTTTTCCCAAATGATTTCCGACCGCCGGACAAACCGTTCGTCGTTAATGACCAGCGCGCCCCCTTCGCCCGAAATGATGTTTTTGGTTTCATGGAAAGAAAAGCAGCCCAAATGCCCGATGCCGCCGAGCGGGTGCCCCTGATAAGTGGCATCAATGGCCTGCGCCGCATCTTCCACCACCAGCAGGTTATATTTTTGCGCTAACGCCATTGCCTGATCCATGTCGCAGGCCACCCCGGCATAGTGCACCACCACCAACACTTTGGTGCGTGGCGAGATCAACTCCTCCACACGATCCAAATCCAAATTGGGATGATCCTCGCGGCTATCAGCAAAAATAATCTTGGCGCCCTGCCGGACAAACGCGAGAGCCGACGACACAAACGTGAACGAAGGCACAATGACTTCATCGCCGGGGACAACACCCGTCAGCATGGCCGCCATTTCGAGGGCATCCGTACAACTGCTCGTCAACAGCACCTTGCGATATCCGTAGCGCTGTTCCAGAAAATGGTGGCATTTCTGGGTGAATACCCCATTGCCCGAGATTTTACCCGATTCGACCGCCTGCTGAATGTACTCCAGCTCACGTCCGCACAGAAAGGGTTTATTGAAGGGGATTAAAATTGGTGATTTGCCCATAATGCAATTATTGGATTTCTAAAACCAAATATGAAAATAATCTCGCTCTTCAACAACTTGAAAACCGGCAGACTCATACAAATGACAAGCGGTAGTATTAGCCGTTTGCGTAGCGACATGAAGCTGAAAAAGATTGCGTGAGAGGCAGACCTGTTCTGCGGCGGTAAGGAGATGCCGCCCAAGACCTTGACCGCGATAGGCTGGAGCCACAGCCAACAAGCCAATTCGCGCGACTTTCAACGGTTCGATAGTCACCAACCCTCGCGGAGAATACGGGTCGCCCGCAATCAGAGCCTGGCCGCCCTGTTCGTTTCGCAACGCAATGGAAAGCCACTCATAATAAAGGCGTTGATAGGCATTCATGCCCATGTTGGGGTCCAACCGAAAACGACTGTAGAGACCACTTTCCAGGGCCAATGCGCCGAGGGCATCAGTAAACTTGCAACAGAGATTAATGTCTGGATCAGGAGTCATCGCGGCGGCGGGAGACAGGGCTTTGACATACTCGCGCCGCCCCCCCATGGCCAGCGCACCATTCGCAACCAACTGATGGTGTATATCCACTGTTACGGGTGGCAAGATGAGATATAGCAACCGGACGCTGCGGGATCGCGCCTCACTAATTGTTGTCGCAATTTCTGCATAATCGGGACATGCAGAGGCCCAGACGGCTGCCGCAATGGAATAACCAAAAAAACCTGTATCCCATGGACAGGGAATTAACGGCATGAATCGTCTCCGGGGAGGGTCCACCCTATTTTATTGCGAATGACATACAGCGGTCGGTTTTTCACTTCGTTGAATACGCGCCCGAGATATAGGCCCAGGATGCCGATATTTGCCAGCAGGATGCCACCCAAAAACCATAGGGAGACGATCATGCTAGTCCAGCCTGTGACCGGGATGCCCAGCATGAAATATTTAGCCAGATAATATAGGGCAACCAAAAAGGAAAGGGTGGCCATGAGGCCGCCCAGCCCGATCGAGAGATGCAGCGGCCGGTTGGATTGAGATATGATGCTTTCGGCTGAAAGTCTGAACAGTTTGCTCAAGGAGTAGGATGTTTTGCCGGCGAAACGGGCTGCGTGGGCGATATCAACATACCCAATCGAAAAGCCCAGCCAATGGATAAAGAGGGGAAATGAGCGGTTATGTTCACGCAGCCGCACCAACGCATTGATGACCTCGCGGCGCGAGATGCTAAAGTTGGCGATCGTATTATCGAATTTGGCTTCAGTGAAGAAGTTGTACACCGCATAAAAACATTTTGAAGCCCACCGGCTAAGCCAGTGGTCATGCCGTTGAATTCGGCGGCCAAACACCACATCATACCCCCCATCGGTTGCGGCCGTGTACAACCGGGCAATTTCTTCCGGTTGATCCTGCAAGTCGCAATCCATGACGACGATCCACTCGCCGCTGGCGTGCTCAAGCCCGGCCGTAATGGCGTAATGTTGACCAAAGTTTCGCGCCAGACGGATTCCTTTACAGCGCGGTTCCGCCTCAATCAGCTTGACCATCGTCTCCCATGATCGGTCTGGACTACCATCCTCAACCATGATGATCTCAAAATCATTTGTGATGGATTCCAGCGCGGCAACCAGCCGCCGGCAGAGCTCTGGCAGGCAATCTGCCGCCATATAGACCGGCGTAACAACCGAGATGAGTGGGCGAGGCATAGTCATGCTGGTCATTTCTCTGGCGAATGTACGGAGAAAGCAAGACAATTTCGTGTGCCGTTGGGGAGCCGTACGGTATTTTCATCTGAGGGCATGACCGCCTGATGAGGTGCAGAGCGCGGGCATCTTGCGTCGGGGCGGGGGTTTGGTTATGTTCGCGGGCATGGACCTGTCCGTTATTCTGACGTATCGCTGCCCTTCGCGCTGCAGCATGTGTCAGGTGTGGCAGCACCCCACGGTGCCGGCGGAGGAAATCACTCCGGCGACGCTGGCCAAACTGCCGAATGGGTTGGGCACCATCACTCTGACGGGCGGCGAGCCGACGGTGCGCGCGGATTTGGCGGACGTGGTGGCGGTGTTGCGGCCCAAGGCCCGGCGGCTGGTGGTGATGACCAATGGCCTGTGGGCGGAGCCGCTGGTGGCTCTGGTGGCCCGGTGGCCGGAAATCGCCATCCGCATTTCGGTGGATGGTCACGGGGCCAAGAACGACAGCATCCGGGGCGAGGAAAACGGCTATGCGCGCAAGATGGCCACGGTGCGCCAACTGCTGGGGGCGGGCGCGCGCGATGTGGGCCTGGCGATCACCATCCAGGATGACAACTGCGACCAATTGCTGGCGCTGTTCAAAATGGCGCAATCGTTTGGCGGCGACATCTCGCTGGCGACGCTCCACAACGGGTTTGCGTTTTTCAAAATTGATAATGAGCCCTACAACCGCCTGCGAACCGCGCGGGCCATTCAGCCGTTGATGACCGAACTGCTGGCGACGCGCCGCCCGCGCCTCTGGCGGCAGGCATATTTTGCGTTGGGCCTGATGAAAAAAATCCTCGGCCAGCCACGGGGCTGGCGCTGTCCGGCGGGGCGCGACTTTGTTTATCTGGACCCGTGGGGTCGGCTGTATGCGTGTCCGATCCGGCCCGATTTGGAGATGGGCGACCTGAACATCGGCACGTGGCGGAATCTGCTCAAAAGCCCGGGCGCGGCGGAAGCCCGCACGCGCGCGCTGCGTTGCACGCATAATTGTTGGTTGCCCGACCATGCGCGGCCAGCGCTGCGCAACCGGCGGTGGCCGCTGTTGCCGAGCTGGCGGGCGTGGCGGTGGCTCGTGACCAACAAGGTGCGGGTGGCCTTGGGCCGCCCGCCCCCGTTCGAGCGCGACGTGCCATTTCACGACATCGTGCAAGGGCTCATTGCGCCGCGCCGGGAAAGCTGGCTGGGGCGCCCCTACACCCCCGTGGCGCAAGCCAAAACCGAGCGCCCCTACGGCGCTTTCAACAACGTAATGAACAAGTGAGCGCATGAAGATAGCCGTTTTGGGAAGTAAATCGCTGCCGGCATTTGCCGGCGCGGATCGGGTGGCGGAAAACATTCTGCATCACCTGCCGGCCGCCGACGGTCGGCGGTATTACATTTATGTGGTGCGCACCCCGGCCCAGCCCCGGCCGTTCGATTATGCCCCCCACATCCGCGTGATTCCGGTGCCGTCCATGGCCGGCAAGCACAGCCGCGCCACCACGTTTTTTCTGTTGAGCGCGCTGCATTGTGCGGTGGTGCTGCGCCCGGCGCTGGCCCATGCGCACGACTCCGCCTTTGGGCCGTTTGCCTGGATTCTGCGCCTGCTGCGTCCGCGGATGCCGATTCTGGGAACCTTCCATGGCAATCCCTACGAGCGCGCCAAGTGGAGTCGCTTTGCCAAATGGTTTTTACGCTTCTCGGAAGGCGCATTCATTCGGGGCTGCACCGAGCTGACCACCGTGGCGCGGGCGAAGGTGGCCGATGTGCAAGCGCACTCGCGCACCCCCATTCAGTTCATCCCCAACGGGGTCAACCCCGCCCCGACCATTCCGCAAACCGGGCTGGCCGAACGGCACGGCCTGACACCGGGCGGCTATCTGATGTTTGCCGCCGGCCGCATGGACCCCACCAAGGGGCTGCATCACCTGCTGGATGCCTACGACCAACAGCCAGCCGCGCCGCCGCTACTGGTGGTGGGCGGCTTTGAGGGCCACAATCAGGACTATTCCGCGCAACTGCTCGCCCGTTGCCGCGCCACGCCGCGCGTGGTGCTGATTCCACGTTTGCTGACCCAGCCGGAACTGTTTGAACTGGTGGCCGGCGCGCGGCTCTTTGTGTTCCCGTCGGAAATCGAAGCCATGAGCATGATGCTGCTCGAAGTCATCTCCTGCGGCGTTCCGGTGTTGGCATCGGACATCGCGGAGAACACCGAAGTCTCCGGCCCCGACTACCCCTGGCTATTCCGCAACGCCGACGCGGTTCATCTCGGCGAGCGACTCGCCACCTTTTTACGCACCGGCCCCGGTCCCGAAGTGGCGGCGCTACGCGCCCGTTGCGCGCGCGACTTCAATTGGTCGGTCATTGCCGCGCGCTATCTGGATATCTTTCAGCGGCTGGTCCCGTTGTAACGCGCCGCGCAACCGGTTCATCCCGCGTGGGCGGGGTTTTCCACACTGTGGAA